>CAISJH010000310.1 GCA_903885585.1 uncultured beta proteobacterium | reverse complement strand
GTTGTTGGAGACGGTGGAGTCGACCACGCGGCCGATCAACGCGGCCAAGGCCAGCGGTGCGACAGGGCAGGCTTCAATGCCGATGCCCTGGGCATTCAAGCGCTTGGACACCTCGCCCATCACCCAGTTGGCCACCAACTTAGGGCTCCCGCAGGCGTCGCGCGCGGCTTCGTAGTAGCGGGCGGTGGCCAGGCTCTGCGTCATCATGGCCGCATCGTAGGCGGGCAGGCCGTCGCCCTCGACGAAACGCCGCGCCATCGCGCCGGGCAGTTCGGGCATCTCGCCGCGCACCCGCTCCACCCACTCGGGCGCAATCACCAACGGCGGCAGGTCGGGGTCGGGGAAGTAGCGGTAGTCGTGCGCATCTTCCTTGGTGCGCATCGCCCGCGTCTCGCCCGTGTCGGGGTTGAACAGCACGGTGGCCTGTTCGATGGGCAGGCCGTCTTCGATGCGGTCGATCTGCCACTGCACCTCGAAGTCGATGGCCTGCTGCAGGAAGCGGAAGGAGTTCAGGTTCTTGATCTCGCGCCGGGTGCCAAAGGGCTGGCCGGGTCGGCGTACCGAGACATTGGCGTCGCAGCGAAAGCTGCCCTCCTGCATGTTGCCGTCGCAGATGCCCAGCCACATGACCAGCGTGTGCAGCGCGCGCGCGTACTCCACGGCCTCGGCCGAGGAGCGCATGTCGGGCTCGGAGACGATCTCCAGCAGCGGCGTGCCCGCGCGGTTCAGGTCGATCCCGGTCATGCCGTGATAGTCCTCGTGCAGGCTCTTGCCCGCGTCTTCCTCCAGGTGGGCACGCGTCAGGCGCACGCTGCGCGCCTGACCGTCAAGCAGGAAGTCGATGCGCCCGCCTTGCACCACGGGAATCTCGTACTGGCTGATCTGGTAGCCCTTGGGCAGGTCCGGGTAGAAGTAGTTCTTGCGCGCGAAGATGGACAGCGGGGCCACCGTGGCCTGCACCGCCAGGCCGAAGCGGATGGCACGCTCCACCGCGCCGCGGTTCATCACTGGCAGGGTGCCGGGCAGGGCCAGGTCCACGGCGCAGGCCTGGGTGTTGGGCGCTGCACCGAAGCGGGTGCTGGCGCCGCTGAAGATCTTGCTCTGCGTGGACAGCTGGGCGTGCGTCTCGAGGCCGATGACGACCTCCCAACCGCGGACGAGCGGTGCGGGCGTGGCGGATGGAGCTTGGCTCATAAGCGATGGCGGCGGCAGCGCGCGTCAAAGGCCTGCGGGCGCGCGCAGGTGGATGTCGGTGGCCTGCTGCAAGGCGTGGGCCGCGTGCAGCAAGGTGCCTTCGTCGAAGTAGTTTCCGATCAACTGCAGCCCCACCGGCAGGCCGCCCTGGCCAAACCCGGCCGGCACGCTCATGCCCGGCAAGCCGGCCAGACTGGCGGGCAGGGTGAAGATGTCGGCCAGGTAGTCGGCTGTCGGGTCCTTGTCGGTCTGGCCGAGGGTCCAGGCCACCGTGGGCGCCACCGGCCCGGCAATGACATCGCATTCGCGGAAGCAGGCCTGGAAGTCGTCAGCGATCATGCGGCGCAGCTTCTGCGCCTGCAGGTAGTAAGCGTCGTAGTAGCCGTGGCTCAGCACGTAGGTGCCGATCATGATGCGGCGCTTGACCTCGGCCCCAAAGCCCTGGGCGCGGGTCTTCTTGTACATGTCCAGCAGGTCAGCGTACTGAGGGGCGCGGTGGCCGAACTTCACGCCGTCGAAGCGGCTCAGGTTGGAGCTGGCCTCGGCCGGGGCGATGATGTAGTAGACGGGAATGGCCAGTTCGGTGCGTGGCAGGCTCACGTCCACCAGCGTCGCGCCCAGTTTCTCCAGTTCGGCCAGGGCAGCGCGCACGGCGCCGTGCACGTCCTCTGCCAGTGCAGCAGGGAAGAACTCGCGCGGCAAACCGATGCGCAGGCCCGCCAGCGGGCGGCCGGGCGAAGCGCCCTCACGGGCGCGCAGCATCTGGGCGTGGAAGTCCTGGGGCGGGCGCTGGGCGCTGGTGGCGTCGCGCTCGTCAAAGCCGCTCATGGCTGACAGCAGCAGCGCGCAGTCCTCGGCGGTGCGGGCCATCGGCCCAGCCTGGTCCAGGCTGGACGCGAAGGCGATCATGCCGTAGCGCGAGCAGGTGCCGTAGGTGGGCTTGATGCCGGTGATGCCGCAAAAGGCGGCAGGCTGACGGATGGAGCCCCCCGTGTCGGTGCCGGTAGCGGCCGGCACCAGGCGCGCGGCCACGGCGGCCGCCGAGCCCCCCGATGAGCCCCCCGGCACGCGACCCAGATCCCAAGGGTTGCGCGCCGGGCCGTAAGCCGAGTTCTCGTTGGCCGAGCCCATGGCGAACTCGTCGCAGTTGAGCTTGCCCAGCGTCACCATGCCGGCGCCGGGCAGTCGGCCATCACGCGAGCCGTCGCCCAGGCGGGCCACCACACTGGCATCAAAGGGGCTGGCGTAGCCGGCCAGCATCTTCGAGCCGGCGGTCGAGGCCAGGCCGCTGTGCTCGAAGTCAGTGACAAAGATGTCCTTGTGCGCCACCGGCACGCCCGTGAGCGGACCGGACTGCCCGGCAGCGCGCAGGGCGTCGGCACGGCGTGCCTGGTTCAGGCTCGAGTCCTCGTGCGTGGCGAGGAAGGCGCCGTAGCGATCCTGCGCGGCCACCAGCGTCAGCAACTCCCGGGTGAGTTCCTCGCTGGAGAAGGCGCCTTCTGCCAGGCCGCGCCCCAGGTCGGCGACGCCCAGGTCCCGAACGTTCTTGAGGCCCGCGTTCATTCGATCACCTTGGGCACGAGGAACAGGCCGTTGTCCACCGCTGGAGCGCTGCGCTGGTTGCGCTCGCGCTCGTCGACTTCCGTGACCACATCGTCGCGCAGCCGCAGGCTCACCGCCTGGGCGGCCGACAAGGGCGTGTAAAGCGGCTCCACGCCGCGGGTGTCCACGGCACCCATGGCCTCGACGATGCCGAAGAAACCGTTGAGCTGGCCCAGCAGGGTGACCTGCTCGGCGGCGGAGAGTTCAAGGCGCGCCAGATGCGCAATGCGCTCGACGTCCTGGGGTTTGAGGGCCATGTCTGGAAAGCGGAACGGGGGCTGCGCAAGGCGCTGGTAACACCCCAGAGCAACCCCTTGAAAAGGGGTTTTCACGGGGGCCTGCGGTATTATCCGCCCTTGCCCCAGACGGCCCCCGACACTCCCGCCAAAAGGCCCCCGGCAGCGGCCCCACAGCCGGAACACCCGCCCGATCACCCGCTCGATCCGACGCTTCAGCGGCTCTGCCTCACCACCCGCCCGCACCGCCCGCCTGAAGCCCTACGCACGGCCCCCTGACGCCACCGCATCCGATCATGTTCGCCTTCCTGCGCAGCCACTTCTCCACCGATCTCGCCATCGACCTCGGCACCGCCAACACGCTCATCTACGTGCGCGGCAAGGGTATCGTGCTGGACGAGCCCTCGGTCGTGTCCATCCGCCACGAGGGCGGTCCCAACGGCAAGAAGACCATCCAGGCCGTGGGCCACGAGGCCAAGGCGATGCTGGGCAAGGTGCCCGGCAACATCGAGGCCATCCGCCCGATGAAGGACGGCGTGATTGCCGACTTCACCGTCACCGAGCAGATGCTCAAGCAGTTCATCAAGATGGTGCACCCGCGCTCGCTGCTCAAGGCCAGCCCGCGCATCATCATCTGCGTGCCCTGCGGCTCCACCCAGGTGGAGCGACGCGCCATCCGTGAATCGGCGCTCGGCGCGGGCGCCTCCGAGGTCTACCTGATCGAGGAGCCCATGGCGGCGGCCATTGGCGCCGGACTGCCGGTGAGCGAAGCCTCCGGCTCGATGGTGGTGGACATCGGCGGCGGCACCACCGAGGTGGGCGTCATCAGCCTGGGCGGCATGGTCTACAAGGGCAGTGTGCGCGTGGGCGGTGACAAGTTCGACGAGGCCATCATCAACTACATCCGCCGCAACTACGGCATGTTGATCGGCGAGCCTACGGCCGAGGCCATCAAGAAGAATATTGGCAGCGCCTTCCCGGGCAGCGAGGTCAAGGAGATGGAGGTCAAGGGCCGCAACCTCTCCGAAGGCGTGCCGCGCAGCTTCACCATCTCGTCCAACGAGATTCTGGAAGCGTTGACCGACCCGCTGAACCAGATCGTCTCCAGCGTGAAGAACGCCCTGGAGCAGACCCCGCCGGAGCTGGGTGCCGACATCGCCGACCGCGGCATGATGCTCACCGGCGGCGGTGCCTTGCTGCGCGACCTGGACCGCCTGCTGTCCGAAGAGACGGGCCTGCCCGTGCTGGTGGCCGAAGACCCGCTGACCTGCGTGGTGCGCGGCTGCGGCATGGCGCTGGAACGCATGGAGCGTCTGGGCAGCATCTTCACCTCCGAGTGACGGAGGCGGGATGCCGCTGGGGACGCTGGACCGCACCCCGCCACCATTCTTCCGCCAAGGCCTGTCGGCCTTGGCGAAGCTGGGCCTGTTCTCCGCCCTCGCCCTGCTGCTGATGGTGGCCGATGCGCGCTGGCGCATCGTCGATCCTCTTCGGGCCACCTTGGCCACAGCCTTGCTGCCCGTGCAGCGCACGCTGGCCGTGCCGGTGGAGGCCTGGGAGGGCGGGGGTGACTACCTGCAGGGGCTGCGTGAGGCGCAGCGGGCCGAGTCCGCGGCACGCGCCGCGCTGGTGGCGCAGTCAGCCAGGGCGCTGCGGGCCGACCAGCTGGCCGCCGAGAACCAGCAACTGCGGGCTCTGCTGGAGCTGCGCCCCGCGTTGCGCGTGAAGTCGGTGCCCGCGGAGATCCTGTTCGAAGCGGCCGACCCGTACTCGCGCAAGGTGTTCATCGATCGCGGCGCCACCCACGGTGTGCTTCGCGGTGCCCCGGTGGTCAACGAGGCCGGCGTGCTGGGCCAGGTGACGCGTGTCTACCCCCTCACGGCCGAGGTCACCCTGCTGACCGACCGCGACGCGGCCATTCCCGTCATCAACACCCGCACCCAACAGCGCAGCGCAGCCTTTGGCGGTGCCGGCGGGGGGGCCAACCCAGGGCTCGAGTTGCGCTTCATGGCGGGCAATGCCGATGTTCAGGCGGGAGACAGCCTGAGCACCAGCGGGCTGGACGGCGTGTACCCGCCGGGGCTGCCCGTGGCCAAGGTGACGGCCGTCGAGCGCCGGGCCGACTCCGGCTTCGCGCGCATCGCCCTGACGCCTGCCGCATCGCCCGACGGTGTGCGCCACGTGCTCGTGCTGGAGCCTGTCGGGCAGCAGCTGCCCGCGCCTGCGCAGCTATCCGCCGCTCCTGCCGCTGCCAAGGGAGCCTCGCGATGATCATGCCGCGCGGCTCCGACCAGCTGCTGCTGCCAGTGAACCCGCTGTTCATCGGGCTGTCGCTGGTGCTCGCCTTCGGGTTCAACCTGTTGCCGCTGGGCCGGCACGCGGCAGCGCCCGATCTGCTGGCTGTGGTGCTGGTGTTCTGGAACGTGCACCAGCCCAGGCGGGTCAGCGTGGGCCTGGCCTTCCTGTTCGGGCTGCTGATGGACGTGCACGAAGCTGCGCTGCTGGGTCAGCATGCCCTGGCCTACACCCTGCTGAGCTTTGCGGCCATCACCGTGCATCGGCGGATGCTGTGGTTTGGCCTGGCCGAGCAGATGCTGCAGGTGCTGCCGCTGTTCGTGCTGTCCACGCTCGTGTCGCTGGGCGTGCGCATGGCCGTGGGCGGTATGTTCCCGGGCTGGTGGCTGATCTTCTCGCCCCTGCTGAACGCCCTGCTGTGGCCGCTGGCCACCTGGTGTCTGCTGGCGCCGCAACGCCGCCCGCCCGACCCGGACAAGCACCGCCCGCTGTGAGCCCCGCCCGCCCCACGCCCGAGCCACGCTGACATGGCTGAGATCCGCAACCTCGAGCGCGACCTGCACCACTTCCGCGGCCGTCTGATCGCGGCGGCGGCGTTCGTGCTGCTGTGCTTTGCGCTGCTGGCGGCGCGGCTGGTGTGGCTGCAGGTCTTCCGCCATGACGAATTCGCCCTGCAAGCCGAGGCCAACCGGATTGCCGTGGTGCCCATCGTGCCCAACCGAGGTCTCATCGTCGACCGCCACGGCGTGGTGCTGGCTTCCAACTACTCGGCCTACACCCTGGAGGTCACCCCGCGCCGCAGCGCCGACCTGGAGGCGCTCATCGACGAGCTGTCCCAGGTGGTGGAGATCACGCCGCGCGACCGCCGTCGCTTCAAGCGTCTGCGGGAGGAGCTCAAGGGCGCAGAGTCGCTGCCCATCCGCACCAAGCTGACCGATGCCGAGGTGGCCCGCTTCACGGCGCAGCGCTTCCGCTTTCCCGGTGTGGACATCAAGGCACGGCTGTTCCGCCACTACCCGCTGGGCGAGACCGGCAGCCACCTGCTGGGCTACATCGGGCGCATCAACCAGGCCGAGAAGACGGCCATGGAGGACTGGGCCGATGAACGCGTGGCCAACTACCGCGGCACCGAGTACATCGGCAAGCTGGGGCTGGAACAGCGCTACGAGGCCGACCTGCATGGCACCACGGGCTTCGAGGAAGTCGAGACCAGCGCCGCCGGCCGGGCCGTGCGACGCCTGAACAGCCACCCGCCCACCCCGGGCCACAAGATCACGCTGTCGGTCGACATCCGCCTGCAGGCGCTGGTGGAAGACATGTTCGGCACCCGCCGCGGCGCGCTCGTGGCGCTGGACCCGCGCACGGGTGAGGTGCTCGCCTTCGTCAGCAAGCCCACCTTCGACCCCAACCTGTTTGTGGACGGCATCGACGTGGACAGCTGGCGCGAGCTCAACGAGTCCATCGACAAGCCGCTGCTGAACCGCGCGTTGCGGGGCACCTACCCCCCCGGCTCCACGTTCAAGCCCTTCATGGCCATGGCCGCGCTCACTTCGGGCAAGCGCAGCGCCAGCCAGATCGTGCAGGACGGCGGCACCTTCCAGTTCGGCAACCACGTTTTCCGCAGCCATGGCGACAAGGGCCTGGGCCCCGTGGACATGTACCGCTCCATCGTCCAGTCCAGCAACGTCTACTACTACTCGCTGGCCAACGAGATGGGCGTGGATCTGATGCACGAGCTGCTGTCGCCCTACGGCTTTGGTCAGCGTACCGGCATCGACCTGGAGAACGAGGTCACGGGCGTGCTGCCCTCCACCGCCTGGAAACGGCGTTACTACAAGCGCCCGGAGCAGCAGCGCTGGTACGCGGGGGAGACCATCTCGCTGGGCATCGGCCAGGGCTACAACAACTTCACCATGCTGCAGCTGGCCAACGCCACGGCCACGCTGGTCAGCGGCGGCCAGCGTTTCCAGCCCCGCCTGGTGCGCGAAGTGGAGGACCCCGTCACCCGCGAGCGCCGCACCGTACCGCGCGAGGCTCTGGAGCCCCTGCCCCTGAGGCCCGAGCATGTGGAGGCCGTGCGCAAGGCGCTGTACGGCGTGACGGTGGAGGGCACTTCCACCCGGGTGTTTGCCGGTGCGCCTTACACCAGCGGCGGCAAGACCGGCACCGCCCAGGCGGTGGGCATCCGGCAAAACGAGAAGTACAACGCGGCCAAGCTGGAGGAGCACAAGCGCGACCACTCGCTCTACATCGCGGCCGCCCCGATCGAGGCACCCAGCGTCGTGCTGGCCGTGGTGGTGGAGAACGCCGGCTTCGGCGCCGAGGCCGCGGCGCCGATGGCGCGCCGCGTCTTTGACTACCTGTTGCTGGGCCAGTACCCCAGCGAGCAAGACCTCGCCGCCACCCGGGAAGGACGGTCTGCCGCCCCCATCGGCACGCCACGCCGAGCTGCCGACGTGCCCTTGCCCGGCGCCGGGCCGGCCTCCGCCGCCGCTTCAGCACCATGAACACCGTTGTCCAACGCCCGCCGCTGTGGAAGCGTCTGCAGCCGGCCATCAGCGGATTTGACGGTCTGTTGTCCCTGGCCATCGCCATCCTGGCCGCCATCGGACTGGTCACCATGTACTCGGCCGGTTTCGACCACGGGACCCGCTTCGTGGATCATGGTCGCAACATGCTCATCGCGCTGGCGGTGATGTTTGTCGTGGCCCAGGTGCCCCCACAGCGGCTGATGGCCCTGGCAGTGCCCCTCTACGCCATCGGGGTGGCCCTGCTGGTGGCCACGGCGCTGTTCGGCATCACGAAGAAAGGGGCCACACGCTGGCTCAACGTGGGCATGGTGATCCAGCCCAGCGAGATCCTGAAGATCGCCACGCCGCTGATGCTGGCGTGGTGGTTCCAGAAGCGCGAAGGGCAGCTGCGGGTAACGGACTTCCTGGTGGCGGGCGCGCTGCTGATGGTGCCGGTGCTGCTGGTGATGAAGCAGCCTGACCTGGGCACCTCGCTGCTGATCCTGGCGGCCGGGTTCTACGTGATCTTCTTCGCGGGCCTGAGCTGGCGCCTGATCCTGCCATTTCTGGTGGCCGGCCTGGTGGGCATTGCGGCCCTGGTGTGGAGCGAGCCGATGATCTGTGCGGAAGGCGTGCGCTGGCCCGTGCTGCACGAGTACCAGCAGAACCGGGTGTGCACCTTGCTGGACCCGACCAAGGACCCGCTGGGCAAGGGCTTCCACATCATCCAGGGCATGATCGCCATCGGCTCCGGGGGGCTGACGGGCAAGGGCTTCATGCAGGGCACGCAGACGCACCTGGAGTTCATCCCGGAGCGCACCACCGACTTCATCTTTGCTGCGCTGTGCGAGGAGTTCGGCCTGATCGGGGTGCTGGTGCTGCTGGCGGGCTTCGGCTTTCTCATCCTGCGCGGCCTGGCCATCGCCGCCGAGGCCCCAACGCAGTTTGCGCGTTTGCTGGCAGGCTCCATCACGCTCAGCCTGTTCACCTACGCCTTCGTCAACATGGGCATGGTCAGCGGCATCCTGCCCGTGGTGGGCGTGCCGCTGCCCTTCGTCAGCTACGGGGGCACGGCCATGGTCACGCTCGGGCTCGGCTTGGGCATCCTGATGTCCGTGGCCCGCAGCCGGCGGCTGATGCAGAGCTGAGCGTCTTCAGGCGCTGCCCGTGGCGACCGGTCGCAGTGGGAAGCGTACCGTGAACAACGCCCCCGGGCTCTGTCCGGGGGTGGCAGCGCGGGGGTGCGCCGCGGTCACCGAGATATCGGCGTCGTGGCCCTTGACGATCTCCTGCACGATAGCCAGGCCCAAGCCCGTGCCATCCACGCCCGTGCCCAGGGCACGGTAGAAGGGTTGGAACACCAGCTCACGCTCGGCCTCGGGAATGCCCGGGCCGGAGTCCTCCACCTGCAGCACCAGCACCTGGCCAAACGGGTCGGGCAGCACGCGCGCCGTCACCGATCCGCCCGCGGGGGTGTACTGCAGAGCGTTGTCGAGCAGATTGCGCACCAGTTCTCCCAGCAGCACCGGTTGGCCCACCATCGTGGCGGCCGCGCCAGGGTCGGCCCCTTCGTAGCCGATATCGATGCCCTTGTCTTGCGCCTTGGTGAAGAGGTCCAGCATGGCCTCCTGGACGATCTGGGCCAGGTCCACCGGCTCGGTGCGCAAGGCCTGCTGCTGGTCCTCGGCACGCGCCATGGCGAGCAGCTGGTTGACGGAATGTGCAGCCCGCTGACTCGACAGTGAAATCTGGTTCAGCGCCGCCTTCAAGGCCTGCGGGTCACGCTGGCCGGCGTCAATCTCGCGTACCGCCAGCTCGGCCTGCATCCGTAATCCAGCAAGCGGGGTCTTGAGCTGGTGCGCGGCGTCGGCCAGGAAGTGCTTCTGCACCGACATCGACTGGTCCAGTCGCTGCAGCAGGTCGTTGATGGAGGCCACCAGCGGCGCCACCTCCTCTGGCGCTTCTCGGCCGTCGATGGGGCTCAAGTCGCCACTCTCGCGCTGACGAATGCGCTGCTGCAATTCGTTGAGCGGCTTGATGCCCTTGGCCAGCGCCAGCCACACCAGCAGCACTGCCAACGGCAGGATCACGAACTGCGGCAGGATCACGCCCTTGATGATCTCGGTGGTCAACCTCGACCGCTTGCCCAGCGTCTCGGCGTACTGCACCAGCACGCCGCGCGCGTCGTCCTCGCCAGGAATGGCCAGCATCAGGGTGGCCACGCGCACCGGCTCATCCAACATCTGATCGCTGCGGAACTGGATCTCCCCCGCCTCGGGGTAGGGCGCCTCAGGCACCGGCAGGTCACGGTCCCCCGCCAGGAACTCTCCCCGCACGCCCAGGACCTGGAAGTAGACCTTGTCGGTATCGTCGAAGCGCAGCAGGTCCAGCGCACGGGCCGCCTGAAGTGACACCCGGGCCATGTCGCCACTGGTGCGCCCGGGGGTGATTTGTACCTGCCGCGCCAGCAGTTGGGCCGACTCTCCCAGATCCCGGTCGTAAGGCCGGTTGGCGATCTCCTGAGCCACCACGCCCGTCAGACCCAGGCTCATGGGCCACAACAGCAGCAGGGGCGCGAGCATCCAATCCAGGATCTCGCCGAACAGGGAACGCTGCTCCTTGGGAGAGGCCATCAGTTCAAGGGGCCCCGAGCGGCCAGTTCAAGGGTGTGGCGGCTGCCACTGTGTCCCGAAGCGTACGCTGTTGCGCGGCACTCACCCGCGCGTGCGGCCGCATCAACCCGGAATCTTCTCGAGGCAGTAGCCCAGCCCGCGCACCGTGGCGATGCGCACGGGCCCTTGCTCGATCTTCTTGCGCAGGCGGTGGATGTACACCTCGATGGCGTTGGTCGAGACCTCCTCGCCCCACTCGCACAGGCGCTCCACCAACTGGTCCTTGCTGACCAGGCGGCCGGCCCGCTGCAGCAGGACTTCAAGCAGGCTGAGCTCACGCGCTGACAGCTCGATCATCTTTTCGTCAAAGTAGGCCACGCGTCCGGTGGCATCGAAGGTCAGCGGACCGTGCTTGATGAGCGCCGAGGCGGTACCCAGGCCCCGGCGTGTGAGCGCGCGCACGCGCGCCTCCAACTCCTGCAGGGAAAAGGGCTTGGCCATGTAGTCGTCAGCCCCGAGGTCCAGACCCTTGACGCGCTGGTCCACGCTGTCGGCCGCGGTGAGGATGAGCACCGGAAAAGTCGCCCCCCGGGAGCGCATGCGCTTGAGCACATCCAGCCCGTTCATCTTGGGCAGGCCCAGGTCCAGGATCAGCAGATCAAACTCGTGGGAGGAGAGCGCCGCATCGGCCTCGGTGCCGCTGGCCACCTGGTCCACGGCATAACCTGCAGCGCGCAACGAGCGCAACAGGCCGTCAGCCAGCACCTGGTCATCCTCGGCGATCAGAATCCGCATCACTGTCTCCTCAGGGGGCCGGTCGGCTTCTCGTGGCCGCCACGGCGTTCAAGCAGTCGGCAATGTTCGCTCTCTTGTCGATTCTAGGCAAGCCGCCATCGGGTAAACCCAGGCCACTGCGCCCGCAACGCCCCGACGCGCTGGCCTGAAAGCTCGGCCCCGCGCCAGCCCCCAAAGAGGCCCCCGAAAGGGTGCCTGGAGCCAAGCTCACGGCACTGTACAAACATCCAGCTTCTGCGATACTGATCCCCATCGAGACATCAGTCCCAGAACCCACAGGCAGCACAAGGAGCACCCCATGGACGCACCCAACAAGGCACTCAACACCGAAAAAGCCAAGGCCCTGCAAGCCGCACTGGCCCAGATCGAGAAGCAGTTCGGCAAGGGCACCATCATGCGCCTGGGCGATGGCGAGGCCATCGCGGACATTCAGGTTGTCTCCACAGGCTCGCTGGGCCTGGACATCGCGCTCGGCGTGGGCGGTCTGCCCCGGGGCCGCGTGATCGAGATCTACGGCCCGGAATCCTCGGGCAAGACCACGCTGACGCTGCAGGTCATCTCTGAGATGCAGAAGCAGGCGGGCACCTGCGCCTTCATCGACGCCGAGCACGCCCTGGACGTGCAGTACGCGCAGAAACTGGGCGTCAACCTGCAGGAACTGCTGATCTCCCAGCCCGACACGGGCGAGCAGGCGCTGGAGATCGTCGATGCCCTCGTGCGCTCCGGCTCAGTGGACCTCATCGTCGTGGACTCCGTGGCCGCCCTCACGCCCAAGGCCGAGTTGGAAGGCGAGATGGGCGACTCCCTGCCCGGCCTGCAGGCCCGCCTGATGAGCCAGGCCCTGCGCAAGCTCACCGCCACCATCAAGAAGACCAACTGCATGGTCATCTTCATCAACCAGATCCGCATGAAGATCGGCGTGATGTTTGGCAGCCCCGAGACCACCACCGGCGGCAACGCCCTGAAGTTCTACGCCTCGGTGCGCCTGGACATCCGGCGCACCGGCAGCATCAAGAAGGGCGAGGAGGTCATCGGCAGCGAGACCAAGGTCAAGGTCGTCAAGAACAAGGTCAGCCCGCCCTTCAAGACGGCGGAGTTCGACATCCTGTACGGTGAAGGCATCAGCCGCGAGGGCGAGATCATCGACATGGGCGTCAACGCCCGGGTGCTTGAGAAGTCTGGCGCTTGGTACGCCTACAACGGCGAGAAGATCGGTCAAGGCAAGGACAACGCACGAGAGTTCCTGCGCGAGAACGCCGACGTGGCCATTGAGGTGGAGAACAAGGTGCGTGAGGCCATGGGCATCCCGCTGCTGCCCACGGGCGCTGCCGCCTGAGGATCTGAAGCCCTTGGACCGGCTGCCGATCGCCGGCCCAAGGCTGAACACGCCTGTTGAAGCACCGAGGCTCAAGGGTCATGCACGGGCGACGTCCCACGCCATCGCTGCGGCAGCGGGCCCTGATGTGGCTGGCCCAGCGAGAGCACTCGCGCCGGGAGCTGCAAGACAAGCTGCAGCGCTGGGTGCAGGCGCTGGAAGCGACCCGGGCCCTGGGCACCGCCGGGCACACCCTGGACGCCGGCGACAACGATCGCGCCCTGTCCACTGCCTTTTCCAGCGTCGCATCCCGCCTGTCGCAGTCTGCCGTGCCCGACGCCGGGCAAATCAGCGCCTTGCTGGACGATCTGGAAACCGCCGGCCACCTGTCGAATGAGCGGGTGCTGGAGTCGCGCATCCAGGTGCGTTCGGCACGCTTCGGCAATCTTCGCATTGAACGAGAACTGCAGCAGTTGGGCGTCGAACCCAGCCAGGAGGCCCGCTCCGAACTGCGCAGCACGGAGTTGAGCCGCGCGCGCAGTGTCTGGGAACGCAAATTCGGCTCCGCCCCCACCTCCCCGGCGGAGCGAGCGCGGCAGATGCGCTTTCTCGCTTCTCGCGGCTTCACTGCCGACACCATCCGCGCCGTGCTGAGTCAGCGAGACGAGGACGCAGCAGAAGACGACCTCACCACCTGAGGTCTCCGCCTCGGGTTGCTGCAATGCAGCATGCTACATTGCCGGGCTTTTTTCTCGGCCGCCCATGCCCATCCCGCCCTCCTCGCCACACCGTCGGCTCAAGCACCGGCGCAGCATCAGCGTGGAGGTGTTTGCCAGAGAAGACGGGCTGTGGGAGGTGGACGCCCTGCTGACAGACGTGAAGACCCGAGATGCCCCGATGGTGGACAGCGTGCGGCCTGCGGGCACGCCTATTCACCAACTGCTGCTGCGCCTGGTCGTCAACAGTCAACTCGACGTCCT
>CAISJH010000309.1 GCA_903885585.1 uncultured beta proteobacterium | reverse complement strand
GGCCACCGGCGACTCGGGCGCGTAGGAATTGTTGATGCCCACCATCAGCACCAGGAACTCCGGCGTCAGCGCGGGCGCATCCAGCTGGCCCAGGCCGCCCTGCGACTTCGGCAGGATGCGGTACAGCAGGTGCTCCGTGCGGTCACCCGAGATGGCGATGTTCAGCGCGCGGTTCTCCTTCATTACGCCACCGAACGACTCGTCCCAGACCCGCCGGCCGTGAATCCGACCCGGAATCCAGGGGTCGTCATCGAGCAACCAGAAGTCGGTGATGGAGTCGCCCACGAACACAAGCTTCACATCCCGCAGGCTCGCCGCATCCGCCACCTGCGCGGCTATCGTGGCCTGGCGTTGCTGCCAGTACTCGACACGGGCCGTGGGTTTCATCGAGGCGAAGTCAGCCGCCAAGGCACTCGGCGCAAGCAGGCTGGAGGAAACGGCGAATATGGCGGCCAGCAAGCACGCCATAGGGGTACGGGTGGGGTTCATGAGGCCAGAGTCTCCATCAAAGAAGCCGCTGCGCGAACCAGACCGAGCCCACGGCCATGACCGCCGCGACCCGAACTGGCTGGCGCGCCACCACACACCCGGTACGAGCAGGCGTTGCAGCACCCACGCAAGCAGATAAGCCCCAACGGCCACGCCGACCTGAGCTGACTCAACCCCCAGATTGAAGCCGGCCAGGGCCCATAGCATGGGGCCGCTGCCAGGCGCCCACTGCGTCAGGTCCGTCAGGGCGCCCGCCAGTCCCAACCCGTGGACCAGGGCGCACGCGAACACCAGCGCCAGGCGGATGTGGGCCGGTGCCGGCCTGCCGCGCCAGCGGCCCCAGGCGTCGAAGGCCGCCATGCCAACGACGGTGGCGGCAATGGCAGGCTCGACGATGCGTTCTGGAACCGACCAACCGCCCCAGACGCAGGCCACCAGGCTGAGTGCGTGGCCCGCCGTGAAACAGGTCAGTGCCCCGAGCAGACCGCGCCAGCCCCAACCGGCGGACAGCACGACCAGCAGGAACAACAGGTGGTCGGCACCGCCGAGCACATGGGCTGCGCCCGTCCGGACGTACTCGGTCAGGACCGATACGGCACCGGGAAGCAGCGCTTGGGTGTTCTGCTCAGGCGTGAATCGCAGCCACTGCGTCTGCTGCTGTCGTGTGATCGTCAGGTGCTGCAGCCGCTCGCTGTCCTTGGCTCCGAACAGGGTAAAGCGCAACGACAGTCCTTCAGAAGCCGACGCCGGCGAAGTACCGGTGCGATCGCCCGCAGCCCGCAGTTGAAACCGCCCCATCACCGACAGGTGGCTCGCAGGGGCCGCCGGCGCGTTATCAGGTGACGCCACATCGACCATCACCAACTGCAGCGGCAACGCGCCATCCGGCCCCAACAACTGCACGCCAGCCTGCACCTGCGCGCGAACGGCCTCGGCGTGGGCTTGGAACTCTGCTCTCGACAGAGCCGCATCGCCGTCGTCATCGACACCCTGCAAGGCAGCCACCGGCACCGACAGCACCAGGAAGGCGGCATCGCCGACGATGTTCAGCGTGCCCCTTTGCGCGGCGATCAGGTGGGCGCTGGCCGGGGCTGCCCACAACATCAAGCTGCACAGCACCGCACAAGGCCACCCAATCACGCGCCAGCGACCAGACAGTGAGATCACAACTTGCCCTTCACGCAACGCTGCAGGTAGGGGAAAGTGTCGGTGGCGACGTAGTGATAGATGCCCTTGGGAAACTCCGGCGTCACGCCCGTGCGGCCGTTGCACTCGTCCAGGTCGCCCAGGCCGGCCACGTATTCGTAGTCTTGCGTGAAGGTGCCCATAGGCAACAGGGCGGTGGACGGCCGTTTGGCATCCGGCACCGCCTTGAGCCGATAGCTGCTCTTGAGGACCTTCAGCGCCGACGCAGCATCTGTAGCCACGCCGTAACCGTAGCGTGCATAGATGGGAAACCCGTCGGCGGCCCACCCGATCAAGGTCATGGCCTGACCTTTGTTCAACTTCGTCACGAACCCTTCCGGGATGCCGTGGTAGTGGTACGTCCCGTCCGGCTGGACATGCGCATTGCTGGCATCGGTGCCGAAATTGAAGGCCCCACCGATCCCTTCCAGGTTCCAAGCACCGACGGTGCGTCCCGGGTCACAGTTGGTGCCGCTGTCGTCGCAGGTGCCTGCCGTGCCGGGGTCGAGCTTGATGCCATTCAGGACGTATCCCATCGGCACGCCAGGGCCGCTCTGCGCCGTGGCGGCCGACGTGACCGTGGGGGTCAGCGTCCCAGACACGGAAGTCGACCGCGCTGCGATGGTGTTGGGGTTGCCGGGGTTGGGGAACGTGCCCACGGCGTGATCGGGCAAGCCGTTGGTGGTGAGCGACCGCAAGGTGCTGGTGCATGACCAGGTGGCCGTGGCCGTGGCGTTCACGGAAGGGCTGCTGTTGAACACGCTGCTGCTGTAGTCGCACAACACACCTGCGGTGCTGGTGCTGGACGCGGTGTCAGAAGTGGTGGTGCTGTCACCGCTGCCACCGCAAGCCACCAGTGCGGCGCTGCTCAGCGCAGAAATGGCCACAAACATGGTCATCACTTGGACGCGACCGTGGGTACGGGTATTCGAGGTGGGCATAGAAGCTCCTGGTGGATGGACGCTCGGTGGAAGTGGGGCTGGCCGGGAGCCATGCGGCGAATCGGAACTGTGTGCGTCCAATGCGGAGCCAATATGGCCACTTCCCCACAATGTGCACACAGTTGTGCGGACTTGGGTCATCAAGCGGCTCGCCTGCTCGCGCCTCTGCAGCGCTTAGAAGCCGTAGCGCAACCCCATGGTGGCCGTGCCGGCCTTGACCCTGTCGGACACCTTGCCGTAACCGTCCAGGTCGAGGGTCAGAGCCAGGTTGCGGTTGATCTTGTATTCCGCTCCGATACCCAGCACAGGGGAGGCCTTGCTGCCGCCCCAGGCGAAGTTGGTGTCACTCGAGTCCTTCGCGCTGACCCGGCCAAGCGACACCCCTGCCTTGCCGCTGAGCGAGAAGCCGTGACCCAGCGCCACGCGACCAGTGCCTGCCAAGTACAGGCTGCGCGCACCGCCGTTGTGATGCGCCACGGACCCGTCAGTGGCGGTGGTGTCGTTGTGCACGCGGCCGAGCTGCACCCAGCCTGCTTCCACACCCCAGATTTCGGTGAGCCGGTAACCTCCATAGAGCTTGGCGGCCCCGGGTGGGCCGCCGTGCTCACCGCCCTTGCCGTCGTGGCGAGGCCCTAGCTTGCTGATCCCCAGGCCGATGCCCACGTAGGGGCCCAGAACATCGCTGGCTGCGTCGGCGCCATCGGCAGCGTGGGCTGTGGACCCGAATACGGCGGCCAGTGCAAGGGCGCCAAGAAGACGAGAAAGATGACGAGGAAACATCTGCAGGTGCATGGAGGATCTCTCTGGTTGAGCCGGCCCAAAGTGAGCCGGTGACGCTGAATGTGTGCTGGCAATGCGGATCAACGATGAAGCCGTTCACACAATGTCCTCACGATCGCCCTGTCCAATGGCACTGCCTCAACACCCCTATTCCCCATGCGTCTGCGCCTGGTCCACACCCTGTCACTGACCCTGCTAGCGTTCACTGGCGTGGCTGTGCTGGCATTGGGCGGGCTCACGGCCTGGCATCTGCGCAACGGCTTTGGCGAATACCTGGCCACGCGCGATGTCCAGCACTTCGAGCGACTGGTGGGCATCCTCGAAGCGCGGCTGTCCCGCGAAGGCGGCACTTCGGAACTGATGGCAGGACGCGTGGACATGCGCGCTTTGCTGGAGGAACTGAATCCGCGGCCCGAAGGTCCTCCGGCCCTACCGGGCTTGCCAGGTAAGCCACCTCCGCCGCCGGGCCGCAATGCGGATGCCTTTCCCAACCGGGTGCAGGTGCTGGCGCCGAACGGCACCGTGCTGCTCGGGCCGCCACAGATCAACCGCATGGACACCGGGCCCCTTGTCGAGCGCCCGGTGCATGCGAACGGCCAAGTGGTGGCGTTGGCCCGCATGAGGCCCGCGCCGATGGTGCGTACAGGAGCGGAAGCACGCTTTCTGAGCGACCAGTACGCCCTGATGGCCGCCGGTGGCCTGGGGCTGATCGTGCTGGCCTTGCTCACTGCCACGGCGCTGGCCCGCCGCTGGGCCCGAACGCTGGTGGCTGTGCAGGATGCGACGCAGCGGCTGGCCCAGGGTGAGCTCACGGTGCGTCTGGCAGACGGACCGACCCTGGCCGGGCGCAGCGACGAGATCGGCGACGTGGTGCGCAACGTCAACCGCATGGCCGAGGGCCTTCAGCAGTTGGAGGGCACCCGGCGCCGTTGGCTGGCCGACATCTCGCACGAACTGCGCACGCCCCTGACGGTGCTGCGCGGTGACATCGAGGCGCTGCACGACGGCGTGCGGCCGCTGCAGCCTGCCGCCATCGCTGTGCTGCACGAGGAGGTGCTGCGCCTGAGCCGGCTGGTGGACGACCTGCACCTGCTGGCCATCTCCGATCTGCAGGCCCTGCCCTGCCAGATGAGCGACGACGATGCGGTGGAGATGGTTCAGCACCTGTACAGCCGTCATGAAGGACGTGCCCGCGCTGCCGGGCTCAGCCTGCATCTGCAACTGCCAGACGATGCACAGGCGCTCAGCGTGCGGTGGGACGCGGGCCGCATCGAGCAGCTGTTGGCCAACCTGCTTGAGAACAGTCTGCGCTACACCCAGACGCCGGGCCAGGTGAAGTTGCTTCTGCAGCGGGCAAGCAGTGGGGTGCGCGTGGTGGTGGAAGACAGCGCCCCAGGCGTGCCGGCCGAGCAGCTGTCGCAGCTCTTCGAGCCCCTGTACCGCGGCGACGCTGCACGATCGGGCGGCTCGGGGGGCAGCGGCCTGGGGCTGGCCATCTGCCAGGTCATCGTCAAGGCCCATGGAGGTCAACTGACAGCCTCGGCCTCGGCCTTGGGCGGGCTGCGAATGACG
>CAISJH010000308.1 GCA_903885585.1 uncultured beta proteobacterium | reverse complement strand
GCCTCCACACGCTGGATCTCGCTGCTGATCCAGCGGTCGGCCGCCGAGAAGCGCATGTACCCGTGGAAGGGCCCCGCAGCCTGCGCCAAGCTGCCGTCGGCGTTGAACACCGGTGCGGCGCACTCAGCCTTGGTGTGCTCCTTCAGCCCGCAGTCCTGGTCCTCGCAGTTCATCAGCACAAAGCGTGTGGCGTTCCACAGCTTGTTGCAGAAGTTGCGGTAACCCTCGCAGCGCTTGGTGTCGAAATTGATGTTGCGCCCCAGGCTGGCGTAGCTGGCCATGGTGAAGCGCAGCGCGTCGGCACCGTAGGCTGGCATGCCCTCGGGGAACTCCTTCTTCACGCGCGCGGCCACCTTGGGCGCGGTCTCGGGCTTGCGCAGGCCGGTGGTGCTCTTCTTGACCAGGGTGTCCAGGTCCACGCCCTGGATCAGGTCGACCGGGTCTAGCACGTTGCCCTCGGACTTGCTCATCTTCTTGCCTTCGCTGTCGCGCACCATCCCGTGGATGTACACGTCGCGGAAGGGGACCTGGCCCGTGAAGTGGGTGGTCATCATGATCATCCGGGCCACCCAGAAGAAGATGATCTCGTAGCCAGTGACCAGCACGCTGGAGGGCAGAAAAAGCTCGAGGTCCTTCGTCTTCGCAGGCCAGCCCAGCGACGAGAAAGGCACCAGGGCGGACGAGTACCAGGTGTCCAGCACGTCCTCGTCGCGGGTCAACTCGCCCGCGTAGCCGGTGGCGGCCGCCTTCTGGCGTGCCTCCTCCTCGCTGCGGGCCACGAAGAGCTCGCCTCCGCTGCCGTACCAGGCCGGGATCTGGTGGCCCCACCAGAGCTGGCGCGACAGGCACCAGTCCTGGATGTTGCGCATCCACTCGTTGTAGGTGTTGACCCAGTTTTCGGGCACGAAGCGCACCTGACCGGATTCCACCGCCTCGATGGCCTTCGCCGCGATGCTTCGGCCATCCGGCCCCGGCTTGTTGACGGCCATGAACCACTGGTCGGTGAGCATGGGCTCCACCACCTGGCCGGTGCGGGCGCAGCGCGGCACCATCAGGCGGTGCTTCTTGGTCTCCACCAGCAGGCCCAGGGCTTCCAGGTCGGCCACCACCTTCTTGCGGGCGTCGAAGCGGTCCAGCCCTTGGTAGACCGCCGGGGCGTGCTCGTTGATGCGCGCGGCCAAGTCCAGCACGCCGATCATCGGCAGGCCGTGGCGCAGACCCACGGCGTAGTCGTTGGCATCGTGTGCCGGCGTGACCTTGACCACGCCCGTGCCGAACTCCCGGTCCACGTAGGCGTCGGCAATCACCGGGATCTCGCGGTCGCACAACGGCAGTTGGACCTTCTTGCCGATCAGTGCCGCATAGCGCTCGTCCTCGGGGTGCACCATCACGGCGGTGTCACCGAGCATGGTCTCCGGGCGGGTGGTGGCCACGACCAGGGAGGTGGGCAAGCCCGCGGCCGCAAGGCGGCCATCCGTGTCCACAAGCGGGTAGCGGATGTGCCAGAGGAAGCCGTCTTCCTCCTCGCTCTCTACCTCCAGGTCTGACACCGCAGACTTCAGCACTGGGTCCCAGCTCACCAGGCGCTTGCCGCGATAGATCAGGCCCTGCTCGTACAGCTGCACGAACGTGTCGGTGACCACGCCCGACAGCTTGTCGTCCATGGTGAAGTACTCGTGGCCCCAGTCCACGCTGGCGCCCAGCCTCCGCATCTGCTGTGTGATGGTGGAGCCCGAATGCTCCTTCCACTCCCACACGCGCGCCACGAAGTTCTTGCGGCCCAGGTCATGGCGGCTGACCTTCTGCTGCTCGAGCTGCCGCTCCACCACGATCTGGGTGGCGATGCCGGCGTGGTCGGTGCCGGGCACCCACAGCGTGTTGGTCCCCTTCATCCGGTGGAAGCGCGTCAGCGCATCCATGATGGTCTGGTTGAAAGCGTGGCCCATGTGCAGCACGCCCGTCACGTTGGGCGGTGGCAACTGGATGCTGAAGGACGGCTTGCTTGCGTCCAGCGTGAGCTGGAACGCACCGGACTGCTCCCACAGCGGCGCCCAGCGGGCCTCGATGGCGGCGGGTTCGAAGGACTTGGCGAGTTCGGTCATGGCGGGGGCGGGGCTGGTCATTAGGGTCCGGGAGGGACGCTGGCGACGATGGGCAGAGGCGTGGCATCCGTCTGTCACGACGCGATGCCGACAAGCCGTGGGGCTCGTGCGGTATGAGGGAAGATTTTAGGCGGGCCTGTCTCTAAACTCTGGCTGCCGGGCCAAGCGGTGGCCGTGCGCGTTCAAACGGGCGACAACATGGTGGGGAAAGTAAGCTCTCTTACGAATAAATCCATTGCATGCTAACATGAACAGGTGGTCTCGGGGTTGAGTAGCCGTCTTTCTCTGAAAGACGAGTAGTAGGGTGGGGTCCGGGGAGGGCGCGATGGCAAAGCGGGCTGTGGATAACTCCGATTTGGAGCGCTGGAGGGCAACGCCCTCCTTGGTTGTCCTTCGAGCTTTGGCTGAGCATGCCAAGCAAGATACGTCGTTTGTTCCGATTGCGGCTGAGTCCACCACCCGCTGGCATGCCACGGTGGCCGGGCGGGACTACGAACTGCTGCTGACAGGCCCCAAGTTCTTTGACACCCGCGCTCAGAAGGGCGGCGGCGGGGCAGTTGATTTGGCGATGCACCTGTTTAGTCTTGACTTCAAGGGTGCGGTGAGTCGTCTGCGCTCCACTCTGTGAATGCCGCTCCGAGTACGACTCTGAGTGCGATGAAGTACATCCTGGCAGACAAGAACTTAGTGGTGGCGGGTCGCTGCTTCGAGGGCTTCCCTTTGCTGATCGGGCCCGATGGCCGCAGGATGGAGCCGGCCCAGGATTTCCTGTGGGATGTGATTGCCTCCAACGGGCGCATCGAGAGCAAGCGGAGCTGGGACGTTTACGGGCGAGCGATGTATGACTTCTTCGCGTTTGTGATGACCAACGGCCTGGACTGGAAGGCCCCCGCGCAAGATGGCATTCCCACTGCGCTTGAGGCGTGGCGGGATTGGAGCTTGGCAACCGCCGGGTTGTCCAAGAGCACCATCAACCACCGGCTGCGCACCATCCATCGGTTTTACCAATGGGCGGTGCTCAAGAAGCACCTTGCGGAGCTGCCGTTTGAGTACAACGAGGTGCATACCCTGCGGACTGACCCGGGCTTCTTGGGCCATGTGGATCGCCGGGGTGGACGCGTGGCCTCACCGCAGTTCATGCTCAAGCAGCCCAAGGAAGAAATTCGGTTCTTGTCCAAGGAGCAACTGGCGGTCGGTCTTGCAGATCTGCGCGAGCGAAACCTGACGCATGCGCTGATGTTTGAGTTGATGGCGCGCACGGGGCTGAGGCAGATCGAGATGCGGACTTTCCCCGATGCCTACGTCTTCGACCCCAGCCGGCGCAAAGACCTTGACCCTGCTCGCAAGATCCGGGTGGCCATCAGCCCGAGGGACATGGAAATCAAGTGGAGCAAGCCCAGGGAGATTGATGTTCCGTATGACCTGATGGAGCGGCTTTGGGAGTATTCCCTGCGGCACCGCCAGCGCCGGGCCGACAACCGCGCCGACGGGCAGGAATTCCCGCACCTGTTCCTGACCGAGCAAGGCAAGCCATACACCAAGCAGGCGGTGGGTGACATCTTCCGAAAGCTCGCCCATCGCGTGGGCTTCGAGATCACCGCACACATGCTGCGCCACTCGTATGCCACGTACCTCCTGTGGAGTCTGCGCAAGTCCAAGACCTTCGAGGGAGAGCCACTGCTGTATGTGCGGGACCGCATGGGGCATTCGGACGTGAGCACCACGACGGTGTACCTGCACTTAATCAACCGCTTGGAGGGTTCACTGGTGTTGGCGCACGAAGATGAAATCGACGCCATCTTCAACGCCAAGCATGGCCCCACAGAGGGCACCCATAGCGAAACACCCCAGGTGGTCAGCGCATGAAAAACACCAAAAACTTCGGCTCCGCGCCGGCGCTGCGGGTCAGCACCCAACCCAGCCTGCCACCGCTTGGCAACTCGCACGCCGATGACAGCGCGGCTTCGAGTGTGGGGGACAGCGTTGATATCTCGCTACCCGAGAACCCCAGTGCCGTCCGAACCCTCCGCCTCTCCGAATGGCTGGGCCGGGGACTGGACGAGTGGGTGTGGGCGACGACCTCGCAACTCCGGGCCTTGCTGGCATCCGAAGCCGTGGCGGTCTCGACGGTCAAGGGTTACTGGCACGACGGCATGCGGTACTTCTTCGATTTCATAGAAGCCCACGGCCCCCACCAGCCGGATCGCTTGAAGCCTGAGCACATCGAGCACTACATCGACTGGCTGGCAGCACAGGGGGTGTCGTACACGACCCAAAAGCACCGCTACACGATCACCAAATCCGTGCTGCTTGCCTTGGTCAGTCGCCGGGTAATTCCCGAGTCGGCAGGCCTGTTCCCGGCGAACCCCTATCCGGGCTCCAACAGCCGCAAAAAGGGCGCAACGCCGCTGAGCTTCGGCGAGCGCCTCCGGTTGGGTGAGGCGCTGCGAGACGACATCATTGCCATTCACCGAGGGGAGTTCCGGGGGGCGCAGTCGCAGGCTCTGGTCGTGTATGCCCTGGCGATTGCGATTCGCTGCGGGTGCAACACCACGCCGCTGCTGGAAGCCGAGCGCGATTGCGTGAACGACCACCCCTTCTTGCCCACCATGAAAACCCTGCGCCTCTTCAAGCGCCGGGGTAACGCCACGCAGATTGCGAATTTGCGCTTCAGCCGGCAGGATGAGAACGCCATCAGCATCCCCATGGACGGTGTGGCGGTGCTCACCAAGGCGCTGGCCCTGAGTGCGCCCCACGTGGCGCGAGCCAAGCCGCAGCATCGCAACCGGCTGTGGCTATATGAGTCGGAGGGTGCCAACGCCGGCGAGGTCACGGTGCTGGCGCAAAACACCCTCAACCTTGGAATCCAAACCCTGATGGACCGCCACCAGCTCCTGGGGGATGATGGTCAGCCGCTGAGTGTCAACCTGAGCCGCCTCAGAAAAACTGTGGAGATGCGTCTGTTCGACCTGAGCGGGGGCGACCTGATTGCCACGGCGGCCCTGATGGGCCATGACCCGAAGGTGGCCGACACCCACTATCTGGCCTGCACGCAGCAAATGCGCGAGGATGCGGCCTTCTTGGGAGAGGTGATGCCCGAACTGCATCGCAGCGGGCAAGCGGGGGTCATTCCCATCAAGCCCTTGGAAAAAACCCCCAGTGGCTTGTGCAAAGACAGCTTGTTTGGGGACAAGGCACCCAAGACCGGCGGGGACGATTACTGCGGCGAATTCCTCTCTTGCTTCTCGTGCCGAAGCTATGCCATCACTGGCCACCCGGACGACTTGCTGCGCCTGTTCCAGACCTACAACTTCCTGGGGCTGGAGGTGGAGAACGCCAGCAGCGACACATGGCGGGTGCATTACCGCAACACCATGAACCTGATTGACCGCTTTGCGCTGGACAAGTTCGGGGCCGACGCCGTGGCGCAAGCCAAGGCTCGGGCCAAGGCGCAGCCGAGCAAGTTCTGGTCGTCGTACTCACTGCCGCGAGGGCTGGGCCATGCTTGATCACAATTCGTCCACTGCTGCGGCAGCGGCGCAAGACCTCCCCGAGGTCATTGCCCCCGCCAAGGGGTCTAAACGGGCCTCCAAGCGCGTTGCGGCGCCGCGAAGTGGCAAAGCCTATGGATTGCTCGCCGAGCAGCCTGTGAGCCTTTTAGGCTTGACGCCCCAGGAGCGGGCTGCCGTGGGGGTGAGCGCCGTGCTGGACGAGGCCGGCGGTACGGTGGTCTTGAGCCGGGTGGGTGACCTCAGTTGGAACCTCAGCCCCTTCGTCTCGACCCCGAATACAAGGGAGAGCCACAAGCGCCTGACCTGGGCGCAAATCCCTCAGCCCTTCATCGAGGTCTGCCAAAACGTGCTCTACGCCTACTGGAAGCGGGGCAGGCCGGGCTGGGCGGCGCCGGGGGTGGGCTCGCTGCGCCGGACCCTCTACAGCCTCGCCGTCTTCTGCCGCCATCTGCAAGCCAATGGCATCGAGCGCTTGGCCGACGTGCACCCCCTGCATGTGAGCAACTTCGTCCACCAGCAAAAGAGCCGCAAGCTCAGTGCGTCAACGCTGGTGCACCAATTCCTGGCCATCGAAGTCCTGTACCTCTTCCGCGATGAACACGAGGACGGCTTGAGCTTCCACCCCTGGCCGGAGTCGAGTGCTGCCGACATGGCGGGATTGACCGGCAAGCGAGGCGAGGACGCCAGAAAGGTCGGCCTCACGCCCTTGATCCCCGCTGATGTGGCGCAAAGGCTGTGGGTGCGAGCAGAGGGTGTCTTGAGCCGAGCCGATGCCTTGCTCGATGAGCGCGATGCGGGTGTGCGGTCTGCATTCAGAGACCCTGAAATCCTTGCCATTCGCGATGCCTGTGCCTACCTGCTGGGCGTGCTCACGGGGGTGCGCAACAGTGAAATGAGCAGCATCGAGGTAGATGCGGGGCGCACCGAGGTCAAGGGTGGGCACACCTTCCACTGGCTGCGCGCCACCAACCACAAAACCAAGGGCGGCTTGCGCGACTACCTCATGCCCAGCATGGGGCATCGCATCCTGGCGGTGATGGAGCGCTGGTCTCAGCCCCACCGTGACAAGCTGGCTGAGCAGATCGGCCAGATGGAGCATCAACAAACCAGGTCGGCCGACGACCTCACCTGGCTGGCCACCGCCCGAGCCAACCGCCATCGGCTCTTCCTTGGCAATGGCCCAGGCCGCCTGGTTCCGGTGTCGGGCAACATCCTCAAGCAGTTTGCCAAGGATGCCGGGACGAGCTGGGATCTGGCCAGCCATCAGTTGCGCCGCTTGTTTGCCTACACCGCGGCAAAGCACCGGTTGGGCAACCTGCTGTTTGTGAAGGAGCAGTTCGGCCACAAGTCCATCAACATGAGCCAGCTCTACTGCGCCTCACCCCATCAGGACCAGACGCTGTACGACGACATTCTGGACGAGCTGAATCGCCAAAAGACCGAGGTGATCGTCACTTGGCTGGACAAGGATGAGCCCTTGGCCGGGGGTGCGGGTAAGCGCATCATGGAGATGCGTGCCCACGGCTTCGAGGGGCGGCGTGAGTTGCTCACAGAGACCAGCCAGCGCGTGATGATGCGCTCCAACGGGCATGCGTGGTGCCTGTCGCAAGACGGGGGCTGCGGGGGCTCTGGCGTGTACGAGAAGCGCCACTGCGACAGTTGCGGCAGCGGGGTGGTTGACAAGTCGTTTGCGCCTCTGTGGCTGGAGGCTTACCGTCACCACAAGGAACTGCTCAAGGACGCGCAGGCGCTCGGGTCGGGGTTTGAAAAGCGTGTCAGGGCCGACTTGGAGCGCGAGGCCAAGGTGTTGCGTGAGTTGGGCCTTGACCCCTACGCAGAGCAAGCCAGCCCTGAGGAGAAGCCGGGCAAGGAGGATGGTCGTGGTCAAGACGCAGCCTAAAGCGCCACCCGGGGTCGGTGAGGTTGAAGCCCTGGTGGACGGGTTGGGTGTGGGCCATGGCGTGCCTACAAAGGCCGCTGAAGGCACATCGGCGCGAACCGCTGGGCGCAGGCGTGACAAGTCCGATACCCTCTTCGGCCTGCGCCTGGCCCTGAGCAGGCTGCAAAGGCGGGGGGAGAAGATCACCCTGGCGGCGGTGAGCAAGGAGGCCGGTGTCTCCAGCGGCTTGATCCACAACCGCTACCCCGACTTCGCCGAAGAGGTGCGTGCTCTGATCGGCAAGGCGCTGCGCAAGCAGCGAGACGATAAGGCCGATGAACTCAGGCAGGCCCGTGAGCGCATCAAGGAATTGAACCAGTTGGTTGCCACGCAGAACCAGCAGCTGTGCCAGCTTGCCAGCGTCAACGAGATGCTGACCAAAGAGCTGGCCGTCCAAAAAGCCATCGCTGATGGGAAGGTCACCAAGGGCCAGTTCGGGCGCAAAACGCCCCCAAACGCCCCCTCTGACCACCCTTCAAAATCCTGAAAATCATTACCGAAGAAAAAGCATGTTCACTCAGTCACTTACAGAACAAGTAAAGTTACAAGGAATCTGACCACATGCTTGAAGTGCGGTGCGATCGACTTCCGAAATCAGCGGGTGCCGCCTCGGGCCGGTGGCGTGCCCGGGGGGTGTCGCTGGCGGGGGCCCTGGCGGCGGCGCTGCTGGCCACCTTGGCCGGTTGCGGCGGTGGCGGCGGCGGTGGTGGGAGCAGCGTGATCACCGTGCCGCCTGTGGGCAGCACGCCCAGCGACCCCGTGGTGGTGGCGCCAGGTTGCGCGGTCGACGAGCAGAAAGTGCAGTTGCGCGACCACTTCGCCGCGCAGTACTTCTGGAACACCTGGTCTCCCAAGCCCGAACTGGGCGTGGCAAGCACTGTCGACGGTTACCTGGAGGCGCTGCGCTACGCGGGAGGCGACCCCATCCCGGGCGACATCTCAGGCGCACGTTGGCCCAGAGACCGCTGGACGGGCTACCAGCCCACCGAGAGCTTCAACCGTGTCTATGCTGATGGCGAGTCGCTGGGCTACGGGGTGGCCGTGGCGGGCCAGGAACTGCTGGGCCAGCCGGAGCGCCCCTTGTACGTGCGCTACGTCGAGCCGGCCTCGCCCGCGGGCCTGGCGGGCGTCCGCCGTGGCGACCAGGTGCTGGCGCTCAACGGCCGCTCCACCCCGGACATCATCGCCGCCGATGATTTTTCCGCGCTCACGGCCAAGGTCGTGGGCGAGACGCTGGAGTTGCGAATTCGTGCCGTTTCGGGCGCCGAGAAGAGCGTCACTTTGCGTTCGTCCATCTATCCGTTGCGGCCTGTCGATGGACGCGCGGTGCTGTCACGCCCTGGCGGGCGCCAGGTGGGTTATCTGTACGTGCACCAGATGATCGATCAGGCCGTTCCGCGGATGATCGAGGCCTTTGCCGACTTTCGCTCCGCCAACGTCAACGACGTCGTCCTGGACCTGCGCTACAACGGTGGCGGCCTGGTGTCCGTGGGGCGCGACCTGGCTTCGCTCATGGCAGGTCCGCCAGCGGTGGGGCAGCCCTATGCCAAGCTGGTCTACAACCGGCTGCAGTCCGGCAGCGACACCACCTACGGCTTTGGCCCATCGGATGC
>CAISJH010000307.1 GCA_903885585.1 uncultured beta proteobacterium | reverse complement strand
GGCGGCCACCTTGCCAATGCCGCTGAGCACCAGCACCACCTCACGCCCGGCCAGCCGGCCGCGGTGGAAGACGCGGCCGCCTGTGCGCTCCACCTGCGCCCCCTCCAGACAGGACAGCAGGGCGCGCAGTTCCTCGCGCATGGCGCTGACGATGGCCAGGGTCATCTCGGTGTCGCCGTGCGCGCGTCAGGCCGACGCTGGGTCAGGCTTTCAAGGCCCCCAGCACCTCGTCCAGCATCTTCTTGGCGTCGCCGAACAACATGCGGTTGTTGTCCTTGTAGAACAACGGGTTGTCCACGCCAGCGTAGCCACTGGCCATGGAGCGCTTCATCACGATGCTGGTGCGGGCCTTCCAGACCTCCAGCACCGGCATGCCGGCGATGGGGCTGCTGGGGTCGTCCTGCGCGGCCGGGTTCACGATGTCGTTGGCCCCGATCACCATGGAGACGTCGGCCTCGGGGAAGTCCTCGTTGATCTCGTCCATCTCCATGACGATGTCGTAAGGCACCTTGGCCTCGGCGAGCAGCACGTTCATGTGCCCGGGCATGCGCCCGGCCACCGGGTGGATGGCAAAGCGCACGTTCACGCCCTTCTCGCGCAGCAGCTTGGTGATCTCGTACACCGTGTGCTGGGCCTGCGCCACCGCCATGCCGTAGCCCGGCACGATGATCACGCTCTTGGCCTCGCGCAGCAGCTCGGCCGTCTCGGCAGCACTCACCGGCTGCACCTCGCCTTGGGGCTCGGCCGCAGCGCCTGCGGCCTTCGGCGCCGGAGCACCTCCGCCGAAGCCGCCCGCGATCACGCTGATGAAGTTGCGGTTCATCGCGCGGCACATGATGTAGCTGAGGATGGCGCCCGAGCTGCCCACCAGGGCACCCGTGACGATCAGCAGGTCGTTGCTCAGCATGAAGCCCGTGGCTGCGGCGGCCCAGCCCGAATAGCTGTTGAGCATGGACACCACCACCGGCATGTCGGCACCGCCGATGGCCATCACCATGTGGATGCCGAACAGCAGCGAGATCACCGTCATCACGATCAGCGGCGTCATGCCGGCGTTGACGTCCGGCGCCAGCACGAACTCGCGCCCGTACCAGAGCACCACCAGCAAGGCCGCCAGGTTCAGCAGGTGGCGCGCCGGCAGCAGCAGGGGCTTGCCGCCGATCTTGCCGCTGAGCTTGCCGAAGGCGACGATGGAGCCCGAGAACGTGACTGCGCCGATCAGGATGCCGATGTAGATCTCCACCTCGTGGATCACCTTCTCGGCGCCCGTGTAGGCCACCGAGGTGTCCACGTAGCTTGAAAAGCCCACCAGACAGGCCGCGAGACCGACCAGGCTGTGCATCAGCGCCACCAGTTCGGGCATCTGCGTCATCTGCACCTTCTTGGCAGCGATGAGGCCGATAGCACCGCCCACCACCAGCGCGCCCACGATGTAGGGCACACCAATGGCCGTGACGCGGGGCCCCAGGATGGTGGCTACCACGGCGATGCCCATGCCGAGCATGCCGAAGAGGTTGCCGCGGCGCGCGGTCTCGGGATTCGACAGGCCGCCGAGGCTGAGGATGAAGAGGATGGTCGCGCCGATGTAGGCGACCGTGGCAAGGCTGGCAGTCATGTCCGCTCCTTCTTGTTCTGGTGGTGCATCACTTGCGGAACATGGCGAGCATGCGCCGCGTGACCGCGAAGCCGCCGAACATGTTGATGGCCGTGAGCACCAGGGCGATCACCGCCATGGTGAGGATCAGGGTGTTGGGCCGGCTCGCCGCACCGGCGGCGTCCACGGGCGGCGCAATCTGCACCAGCGCGCC
>CAISJH010000306.1 GCA_903885585.1 uncultured beta proteobacterium | reverse complement strand
CGCGGCCACGCTCGCCTGGCACGCGGTGGAGCTCGACCGCGTGCAGGCCGGGTCAGAGCTGCAGGCGCAGCGTCTGGAACGAGCCGCGCTTGAGGTGGAGCGCTCGCGGGGTCGCGAGGCTGCGCTGCAGGCCAGGCTTGAGCAAGCGTCCGTGCGAGCGGACGAGGCGCTGGCCATCGCAAGCCAGCATCAGGCCGCCGTCCAGGGCTTGCAGCAGCAGTTGGAGGCTTTTGGCCGCGAGTCGCAAGCGGCCCTGGTTGCGCGCGGAGAGGCCATGCAGCGCGTGGCTGCCGAAGGCGCCCGCCGCCTGGCCGAACGCGAGCTGGAGGCCCAGCGCTTTGCGGCCGCTTCTCAGGCCGCCCTGGATGCCAAGGAGGCCGCCTTGCGCGCCTACTCCCTGCAGGTGCAGCAGACGCTGGACGCCAAGGAGGCTGAACTGCAGCGCCAGGCTGCCGAGGCCGCGGGGGTGCTCCAGGCCCGCGAAGCCGAGCACGCGGCTCAATCCGGCCTTCTCCAGCAACAGCTTGCAGCAGCGCAGGCCCGTGTGTCGCAGTGCGAGCTGGAGCTGCGCACCCTCCAGTCCTCTCGCTCCTGGCGCTGGACGGCCCCGTTGCGCAGGCAGCGCAGGCCCGCCGACGGTTCATGACGTTCAGCGTCGGGCCGCTGCGCCCGCAGGAGGTTCCCGCTCTGTGCGAGCTGTTCCAGAGCGTCTTCGGTGCGCCATTGCCTCTGCAAGTGCAGCGCTGGAAGTACGTGCTGGGCCCCAGGCTGGTCAGTCACAGCATCGTCGCCCGTGACCCGTCGGGCGCTTTGCTGGGCCACGCCGGCGCGCTGGTGTTTCCCGGTTCGCGCGTCGGGCGGCCGCTGCCCATGGCGCAGGTGTGTGATGTGATGGTGGATCCCACCGCCCGCGGCGGCTTGGAGCTCCAAGGTGTGTACGGCCGCCTCATGGCGGCCTTGCAGACCGATCTCGCAAGCACCCACCCTGGCGTCCTGGCTTATGGCTTTGCCGGGGTCCGTCCGTACAAGCTGGGAGCGCGCATGGGCCTGTATCGCGCCGTGCAGCCTTGCCGCATGGGCCGCGTGGCAGACTTGCCCGAGGCTCAGGGGGCAGGTGTCTCGCCACCAGGAGGGCAGGGCGACGTGCCCATCCCCCTGCCGTGGTGGCGCAGGCCTTCCTCCGGGCGGTGGCCCACGGGTTCCGTCATGGCGCAAGCGGTGGGCTGGGAGCATCCTGACCTGGCCCGCTTGTGGGCGCATCTGGCTCCGATCCTGCGCCATCCCCTGGTTCAGCGTACCCCGGCCTATCTGAGCTGGAGGTACGCAGGCCACCCGGTCTGGCGTTACCAGTTGTGGATGCTGCGTCGTGCTTGGAGCCGCCCGTTGGGCTGGGTGGTCACGCGGGAGATGCCTGACGGCTCGCTGTGCATCGTGGACGCCTTGCTTCCACCCGAGGTGGATGACCTGACCGCGGCCCGGTCCCTGGCCGACGCGATGATGGCTGCGCAAGGCTCGAAAGCCTCGCAAGCTTCACAGGGGACGCCGCCCGATCTGTGCGGCTGGTGGGTGCAGACGGAAGCCGCGGCCCGGCTCGAGCCCATCATGGGTTGCGAGGTGTGGGTGGACCGTTGGCACAGCGACCACCTGCCGCTGCGCTTCCAGCCCGGTGACACGGACGTGTTCTGACCTCAAACTGGCAGCCGGCGGCCGGCGGCCGGCTGCCGGCAGTAAATCCATCTCTGCGCAGCTTCAGCGCACTTTCAACGCGTCAAGCCCCCAGCCGCGCCGCCCAGCGCCGCCCCAGCAGGCGCCAGGGGTTTTCCCAGGCCAGGTAGACCGCCGCAGCCATGGCCAGCGTCAGCACCACGGCCAGAACCCGCACCTCTGCAAAGCTCAAGCCCCATCCCGGCGCCCAGGTTTCGGCCAGGCGCAGCGCGGCCATGTGGAAGAGGTACACCCCATAGCTCAGCCGCCCGGACCACTGCGCCAGCGTGTGCAGCCCCGCCCGCAGGCCTGGGCTGGGAGGTCCAGCCGGCCGGGCCATCGTTCCCACCGAGGCGGCCACCATCAGTGCAAAGCACACCGCAGCCATCGCCCCCACCAGGCCGCGCGCCGGGCTCGCGTCCACCCCGGCGTCGCCCACCCGGCCAAACCACAGCGCCAGGGCCGTCCAACCGGCCAGGCCCGCCGCTGCCATGAAGCATCTGAGCCATGGTGAAAGTGGGCGCGTGCTCTCAAGAAAACGCCGGGCCGTCGCAAGTTTTCTTGCGCCCCCGCGGGGGGGCGGGCCGGGCAACGCCCGGACCTTGGGGGCGCTCACAAGCCACGCCACCGCACCCAGCAAGAACTCCACCAACACCCCGGGCAGATGGTGCAGGGCGATGAAGGCCATGTTCTGAGCTTGCCCGTCGCTGCCCCAGCCCAGGGCCCACCGCAGGGCCGCGGCGGCGGCCAGCAGGGCCAGCACCAGCACCTGCGGGCCTGCAGCGCCCCACCGCCGGTGCGCTGCGCGGGCTGCCCCCGCCAGCAAAGGCAGCACCAGGTAGAACTCCACCTCGGCCGGCAGGCTCCAGAACGGCGGGTTGTAATAAAAGGCCATTTCCTTGCTCTGCACATGCAGGAAGCTCAGGTGCTCAGCCATAAACAGCAGCGGTTGCCCGTTGGCGGCCTTCATGCCTGCGTACACAGCCAAGGCCGCCAGGTACGCCGGATAGATGCGGAAGAAGCGGCGCACCGCGTGGGCCTTCCAGGGCAGTGCCCGGCCAAACAGATAGGGCGCAAACACAAAGCCACTGACCACGAAGAACAGGTCCACGCCCGTGTGGGCCAGCCTCAGCGGCGGCCAGTCCTGGGCGCTGAAGGCCCAGAAGTGCACGTACATCACCAAGGCCGCAGCCACGCCCCGCCAGGCCTCGATGACGGCGCTGCCCTGGTGAGGGTCAGCGCGCGGATCGCCTGCAGCACCCATCAATCGTCGTCCCGGCTGTCGCCCATGGCCATCTGGGCAATCGCTGCAGCGTCGGCAATCCGCCACGTGTCGCCTTCTCGCTCCAGCAGGCCGTCGGACAGCAGGCGCTGAAAGGTCCGCGTGATGGACTCCCGCGTGGTGTTCAGGCGCCACGCCAGCTCGGCATGCTTGGGGATGATCAGCAAGTCGCCTTCTCTGCGTGCCCAGCACACCCAGGCGCAAACCCGCGCCGACACGGGCGTCACGGTCAGAATTTTCTGCCAGCCCAGGTAGGCAGCAACCTGGTCTGCCAGGTCCCGTGCCGCTTGCAGAGCCATGGTGGGGGCATCGAACATGCGCCGCGCAGACTCCGGACTCATGACCGCCACGGAACAGGGTATGGCGGCTACCCAGGTCAACTCCAACGGGCTGCTCGCCAACAAGCCAGCCTGACCAAAAGTTTCTCGCTCTTCAATCGTCTGCAGTGCGACCTCCCGCCCGTCCAGGGTGCGGTCCATGGCCTGCAAGCGCCCCTGCAGCACCACCCCGAGTCCCTTGAACGGCCTCCCGCCGCGCGTGAGTACTTCCCGACGTTTGAGGTTGACGATGTCCATCTCCCGCGCCGCATCGGCGATCACGTTTTCGGGCGCGGCCGCAAACAGCCGGCAGGCCCTCAGCGCCAGATCAAGAACCGGCATGTTGTGCG
>CAISJH010000305.1 GCA_903885585.1 uncultured beta proteobacterium | reverse complement strand
GTTGCCGAAGGTGATGCGGTCGAGCTCACCGCGCATGCGCCACCACCAAGGGAACTTGCTGGCAAAAGCCAGCCACTGGCGTGGGCCAAAGCGCGGTGGGATGGAAAAGCCGTTGACCAGGTCGCGCTCGCGCTTGCCGAGGAGTTGGTTGTCGATGGTCACCACCACGGCGCCATAGCCCGCCTGGCGCGCGCGGTCCACCAGCTCGCGGGTGAAGGCGCGGTCCTTGTAGATGAAGACCTGCATCCAGCGCCGGGCAGCCTGCTCGGCGCCATGACTTCGTTCCACCGCCTCGGCCAGGGCCTCCAGCGTGCACACCGAGCCATGGCTCAGGCAGTACACCGTGCCGCGGTCGGCCGCGGCGCGCGCGGTGGCGATCTCGCCCTGCGGCCAGAACAGGCCCGCCAGGCCGGTAGGCCCCACCAACACAGGCGAGGCCAGGCGCTGGCCGAAGAGGGTGATGGAGAGGTCACGCTGCGCCGCCCCCTCCAGCGGGCGCGGCAGCACGGCCCAGTCATCGAAGGCCGACTCGTTGGCGCGCAGCGTCCATTCGTCCTCGGCCGCACCGTCGATGAAGTCGAACAGCGGGCGCGGCAAGGCCTGTTGTGCAAGCGCGCGCAGCGCCGCCACGCTGTGGGCGGTGCGCAGGGCTTCAGGCATGCCGCTCATCGCCTGCACCACCGGGCGTGCCGCCAGGGGGCACACAGGTGCAACAGCGCCGCCATGGCGAGACCCGCGCCGGCCAAGTCGAACGCAGGCGCCGTCATTTCAGAAACGACGGCCGCGTGGCCCCCGCACGCACGGCCGCGTCAGCTGCCGCTTCGGCCGTGCGGATGGCCGGAAGCCGCTCCAGCACCTCGGCCAGGCGCTCCTGCGGCACCACCACCACGCCGTCCAGATCGGCCACTACGACGTCGCCGCTGCACACGCGCAGACCCGCCACCTGGATGGGAAATCCCACCGTGCCCGGGCCACTGCGGTTGGGGGAATTCGGCGTGACGCCCATCGCCCAGGCCGGCAAGCCGACATGGCGGATGCCCACCAGGTCGCGCACGCAGCCGTCGGTGACAAAGCCCACGGCGCCGCTGTTGCGCGCCATGCCCAACACCAGATCGCCCGTGATGGCGCAGGCCGTGTGGCCATCGGTGGCCGCCACGATGACATCGCCCGGTTGCACCGAGGCCAGCGTGTGGATAAGGGCCAGGTTGTCCGCTGGGCCGGCGTGGCAGGTCAGCGCCACGCCGCAAAAGGCGACCTGCTCGGCAATGGCCGGGTGGAGTCGGTAGTCCAGCGCGCCGCTGCCGCCCATCGCATCCACGATGAAGCCGGTTGGTGTGCCACGCAGTTGCTCCACCAAGGCGGCGTCGGGGCGCTGCACGGGGGCGGTCCGGATGGGGGGCAGGTCTTCGATCATGGGTTTTCCTGTGTGGACGCCGCACCGGGCGTTTTGGGATGATGGGCTGTCTTCACCCACTGCAGGAGTTCAACATGCCCAAGGCTTACTGGATCAGCGCTTACCGCCAGATTCACAACCCCGATGCGCTGGCCGCGTACGCCAAGCTGGCAGGCCCGGCCATCACCGCGGCCGGCGGCCGCTTTCTGGCGCGCGGCATGCCCGCGGCGGTGAAGGAAGCGGGAGTGATGCAACGCACCGTGCTGGTGGAGTTCGACAACCTGGCCGCCGCGCAGGCCGCGTACGACAGTCCCATGTACAAGGAAGCGCTGGACGCGCTGGGCACGGGCAACGTGGAACGCGAGATCCGCATCATCGAAGGGGCGTGACTGGCCGGGGTTCAACAAGCAAGAACTCATTGCCCTGGACTCTAGGGCCTGCGCCCTGGGGTCTCCAACCCGTGTAAACCCCGCCGGTAAGGCACCGCCGCGCATGGCAACCTGCGCACCGCATCACCGCGAGAGAGCCACCCCGTGAAAAAGCATCCGATCAAGCAGACCGTGCTCGAAGGCCAGACCGTCGTCGGCGCGATGACCTTTGAGTTCTTCTCTCCCGGCATGTCCGCCATCCTCGCCCACACCGGCTGCCGCTTCGTCTTCTACGACATGGAGCACACCGGCCTGGGCTTCGAGACGCTGAAGTGGCTGTTCTCCACCTGCCGCGGCCTGCCCATCGAGCCCATGGTGCGCGTGCCGCGCGGTGAGTACACCTGGCTGGCCCGCGCGCTGGACCTGGGTGCGCATGGCGTCATGATCCCGATGGTGGAGTCGGCCGAACAGGCCCGCAGCATCGTGCAGGCCTGCCGCTACCCACCGCTCGGCCGGCGAGGTGCCGCCTTCGGCTTTGCGCAGTGCGACTACCAGGGCGGCGACATCGGCCAGAAGATCCGCAACTACCACGACCGCACGCTGGTGGTGGCCCAGATCGAGACCGAGCGCGGCCTGGCCGCGGTGGAAGAGATCGCCGCGGTGGACGGCATCGACGTGCTGTGGGTGGGCCATTTCGACCTGTCCAACTTCATGGGCATCCCCGCGCAGTTCGACAACCCCACCTTCCTGCAGGCCATGCAGCACGTGGCCGACGTGGCGAAGAAGCATGGCAAGGCCGCCGGCTTCATGGCGACCGACCCGGCCTGGGTGGACCGCGCGAAAGCCATGGGCTACACCATGCTGGCCGTGGGCACCGACGTCAGCCTGCTGGCCGACGCCACGCGGCGCCTGGTGGACCATGCTGCTGCGGGGTCGACCCGCCCGGCCTGACCCAGCTCGTGAGACCGCCCGCGAGGGCCAAGAAGACCGAACCGAAACGGAAGACTGCCATGACCTTTCGCCTGGGCCTGACCCGCGACCTGCTCACCCCCAGTGGCGCCCCCTCCTTCGGCATGGGCGCGCTCGAAGTGCTGAACCGCCAAAGCGACATCGAGTGGGAGTACCTGCCGGAGTCGCTGTCGGAGATCACGCCCGACGTGGCCGCGCGCTACGACGGCCTGTACGTCAATTCGCCCCAGGTCACTGCCGCCAGCGTGGGCCGTCCCGACTGCCGCGTGCGCATCGTGGCGCGCCACGGTGTGGGTTATGACTCGGTGGACGTAGCATCGCTGGCCGCGCGCGGCGTCACCGTCACCAACACCCCCGTGGCCGTGCGGCGGCCGGTGGCCGTGGCCAGCCTGACGCTGATCTTCGCGCTGGCCGGGCGGCTCTTCGCCAAGGACAAGCTCATTCGCGCCGGCCGCTGGGCCGAGCGCACCGGCCACATGGGCCTGGGCCTGACCACGCGCACGCTGGGCGTCATCGGCGCCGGGGGCATCGGGCGTGAGCTGCTGGCGCTGGCCCGGCCGTTTGGCTGGCGCATGCTGGCTGCCGACCCCTATGCCGACCCGGCAGCGATCCGCGCCCTGGGGACCGAGCCGGTGGCGCTGGACGAGATGCTGCCGCAGGCCGACTTCGTCGTGGCCACCTGCCTGCTCAACGCCGAGACGCGGCACCTGATGAACGAGCGCCGCTTCGGTCTGATGAAGCGCGAGGCCTTCTTCATCAACATGGCCCGCGGCCCCGTGGCCGACGAGACCGCGCTGATCGCGGCGCTACAGGCCGGCACCATTGCCGGCGCGGGGCTGGATGTCTTCGAGCAGGAGCCGGTGGCGCCGGACAACCCGCTGCTGACCATGGACCAGGTGATCCTCACCCCCCACGCCCTGTGCTGGACCGACGAATGCTTCGACGCCATCGCTCGTGAGGGCCTGGGCTGCATCGTCGACTTCGCCCTGGGGCGCACGCCCCGGTCGGTGGTGCGGCCGGGGTAACGCCCTCACAGAAGCGTCGGGCCGCAGGGGTTTCAACCCCGCGGCCTGCTGCTGGGCTCAGAGCCCCTTCAACACCGCCCGCATCTTGGTGATGATCTCGTCCAGGTGCTTGTCTTCGCACACCAGCGGCGGGGCGATGATGAGGGCGTCGCCGGTGCTCTTGAGGTTCAGGCCAGCGTCGTAGAGGCGCTTTTGTGCCTCGTGGCCGCGGGCGCCGGGCACGCCGTCCACCGCCACGTCCACGGCGGCCATCATGCCCACCGAGCGGATGTCGGTCACGATGGCGCAGTCCTGCAGCGAGTGCACGGCCTCGATGAACTTCGGGCTCATGGCCGCGGCGCGGTCGATCAGGCGCTCCTTGGCGAAGATGTCCATCATCGCCAAGCCGGCGGCGCAGGAAGCCGGGTGCGCCGAGTAGGTGTAGCCGTGGAAGAACTCCACGCCCTTGGCCGGGCCGGCCTCGGTGATGGTGTCGTAGATGTCCTGGCGTGCGGCCACGGCACCCATGGGCTGCGCGCCGTTGGTGATGGCCTTGGCCATGGTCAACAAGTCAGGCTTCACGCCAAAGGCCTGCGCGCCGAAGTTGGCGCCCATGCGGCCCCAGCCCGTGATGACCTCGTCGAACACCAGCAAGATGCCCTGCTGGTCACAGATCTCGCGCAGGCGGTTGAGGTAGCCCTTGGGCGGGGGCAGGCAGCCGAACGAACC
>CAISJH010000304.1 GCA_903885585.1 uncultured beta proteobacterium | reverse complement strand
GTGTCGGCGGTGAAGTGCTCTGCTACGTAGCCTGATAGGAGAGCGACGATGTCCCGCGTTGGAAAAATGCCGGTTGCCGTTCCGAAGGGCGTAGAAGTCCAGGTGACGGCCGATCAAATCACTGTCAAGGGTGCCAATGGCACGTTGGTGCGCCCGGTGCATGCACTGGTCCAGGTGCAAAACGAAGCCGGTGTATTGAAGGTCGCTCCGGCCAATGACAGCTCAGAGGCCAATGCCATGAGCGGCACCATGCGAGCTCTCCTGGCCAACATGGTCGAGGGTGTGGGCAAGGGTTTCGAGAAGAAGCTCTCGTTGGTGGGTGTGGGCTTCCGTGCTCAGGCTGCTGGCACCAAGCTCAATCTTCAGGTGGGTTTCTCTCACCCTGTGGTGAAGGAAATGCCTGAGGGGGTCAAGGTGGAGTGCCCCACCCAGACGGAAATCCTCATCAAGGGCGCAGACAGGCAGGCCGTCGGCCAGGTGGCCGCAGAAGTGCGGGCCATCCGTCCGCCGGAGCCTTACAAGGGCAAGGGGATCCGATACGCCGGTGAGCGTGTCGTCCTCAAGGAAACCAAGAAGAAGTAAGGGGTCGCCATGCTGAACAAGAAGGAACAGCGTCTGCGCCGGGCAAGACAGACCCGTGCGCGTATCGCCATCCAAGGCGTCGCCCGTCTGTCGGTGTTCCGCTCCAATCTGCATATCTACGCCAGCATCATCTCTGGCGATGGCAGCAAGATTCTGGCAAGCGCTTCGACTGCGGAGAAGGAATTCCGCACTGAAGTCACCAATGGAGGCAACGCAGCTGCAGCTTCCGCGGTGGGCAAGCGCATCGCGGAGAAGGCCAAGGCTGCCGGTATCGACAAGGTGGCATTTGATCGGGCGGGATTCGCCTATCACGGGCGCGTCAAGGCGCTGGCCGAGGCTGCCCGCGAGGCTGGCCTCCAGTTCTGACGTCCGAGTACCAAGGAAACGCACATCATGGCAAAGTTTCAACCTCGGGTGGCCGACGAAGGCCGCGATGACGGTCTGAAGGAGAAGATGATCGCGGTCAATCGTGTGACCAAGGTCGTCAAGGGTGGCCGGATTCTCGGTTTCGCCGCGTTGACCGTCGTCGGTGACGGCGATGGCCGTATCGGCATGGGCAAGGGCAAGGCCCGTGAAGTGCCCGTGGCGGTTCAGAAGGCGATGGAAGCTGCTCGCCGTGGCATGTTCAAGGTGTCGCTGCGCAACGGGTCTATTCACCACAACGTCATTGGTGAGCACGGCGCCGCGCGTGTGCTGATGGCCCCGGCGCCTGCCGGTACGGGCATCATCGCGGGTGGTCCAATGCGTGCTGTGTTCGAGGTGATGGGCGTGACTGACATCGTTACCAAGAGCCACGGTTCCACGAACCCGTACAACATGGTGCGCGCTACGCTCGACGCCCTGAAGCGTTCGACGACTGCCAGCGAAGTTGCAGCCAAGCGCGGCAAGACCGTTGAAGAGCTGTTCAGCTGAGCGGGTGCAGGAGATAAACATGTCTGACAAGAAGACCGTCACCGTCAAACTGGTGCGCAGCCCGATCGGTTGCAAGGCATCCCACCGCGCCACCGTGGTCGGCTTGGGTTTGCGCCGTTTGAATAGCGTGTCCGTGCTCGAAGACACGCCCGCCGTACGCGGCATGATCAATAAGATCGCCTATCTGGTGAGTGTGCAGTGATGAATCTGAACAACATCAAGCCTGGCCAGGGTGCCAAGCACGCCAAGCGCCGAGTGGGTCGTGGTATCGGCTCCGGTCTCGGCAAGACCGCTGGGCGCGGCCACAAGGGTCAGAAGTCGCGAGCCGGTGGCTTCCACAAGGTGGGCTTCGAAGGCGGTCAGATGCCGCTGCAGCGTCGCCTGCCCAAGCGCGGTTTCAAGTCCGCCTCATTGAAGTTCAACGCCGAGATCAGCTTGAAGGACCTCGATCTGTTGGGCGTTGACGAGGTCGATGTGCTTACCCTGAAGCAGGCCGGTCTGGTCCCGCAGCGCGCGAAGGTCGTGAAGGTCATCAAGTCGGGCGAAATCGCTCGAAAGGTGGTTCTCAAAGGCGTTGGTGCTACCGCTGGTGCGCGCGTGGCCATCGAAGCCGTGGGTGGAAGTCTGGCCTGAGGCTGAGGCTAAACCCTCTTCTCGCCTGTTCACGCAACAAGACACGTGGCAACCAACGCAGCGCAACTGGCCAAGAGCGGCAAGTTCGGCGATCTACGCCGAAGGCTTGTCTTTCTTGTGCTGGCTCTGGTCGTTTACCGCATTGGGGCGCATATTCCTGTGCCCGGCATTGACCCTGCCCAGCTGGAGCAGCTGTTCAAAAGCCAGAGCGGTGGCATCCTGAACTTGTTCAACATGTTCAGTGGTGGAGCGCTTTCGCGCTTTACTGTTTTTGCGTTGGGCATCATGCCCTACATCTCTGCATCGATCATCATGCAGTTGATGACCTACGTGGTCCCGACGCTGGAGGCCTTGAAGAAGGAAGGCGAGTCGGGGCGACGCAAGATCACGCAGTACACCCGCTACGGTACCTTGTTCCTGGCGATCTTCCAGTCTTTGGGCATCGCGATGGCGCTGGAAGGATCACAAGGTTTGGTGTTGAGTCCGGGCTTCGGGTTTCGCATGACGGCAGTTGTCAGCTTGGTGGCTGGCACGATGTTCTTGATGTGGTTGGGCGAGCAGATCACCGAGCGAGGCCTGGGCAACGGGATCTCCATTCTGATCTTCGCCGGTATCGTTGCTGGCTTGCCGAGTGCCATTGGTGGCTTGTTCGAGTTGGTTCGCACCGGGTCGATGAGCATCATCGCAAGCCTCATCATCATTGCGCTCGTCATCTTCGTGACCTTTGCAGTGGTGTTCGTTGAACGCGGGCAACGGAAGATACTGGTCAATTACGCGAAGCGCCAGGTAGGAAACAAGGTATATGGCGGGCAGTCCTCGCACCTGCCCCTGAAGCTGAACATGAGCGGTGTGATACCGCCGATATTTGCCTCGTCCATCATCCTTCTGCCTGCGACTGCAGTGGGTTGGATTGCGACGGGTTCGGCTGAGGGAGGGTTCACTCGCTTCCTGAAGGATGCTTCTGCGCTGCTGCAACCTGGTCAGCCGATCTATGTGATGCTGTATGCAGCCATGATCGTGTTCTTCTGCTTCTTCTATACGGCGTTGGTGTTCAACAGTCGGGAGACGGCAGACAACCTCAAGAAGAGCGGTGCGTTCATTCCCGGCATTCGGCCCGGAGATCAGACGGCCAAGCACATCGACAGAATCCTCGGCCGCCTGACCTTGGCGGGAGCGATCTACATCACTTTGGTTTGTTTGTTGCCCGAGTTCCTTGTCCTGAAGTACAACGTACCGTTCTACTTTGGGGGAACGTCCCTGCTGATCATCGTCGTGGTCACCATGGACTTCTGGGCGCAGGTACAGAGTTACGTCATGAGTCAGCAATATGAATCACTTTTGAAGAAAGCGAACTTCAAGGCGAGCTGATGAGATGGACAGGGATGATGTCATCCAGACGCAAGGGGAGATCGTCGAAAACCTCCCTAATGCAGCGTCCAGGGTGAGATCGGAAAACGGGCATGTGGTTCTGGGTCACATTTCCGGGAAGATGCGGATGCACTACATCCGGATCCTGCCTGGAGACAAAGTGACCGTAGAGCTCACACCTTAAGATTTGAGTCGTGCGCGGATCGTGTTCCGCGCCAAATGAAGAGGTCAAGGAGAAGACCATGAAAGTCGCCGCTTCGGTTAAGAAGATGTGCCGTAATTGCAAGATCATCCGTCGCAAGGGCGTGGTGCGGGTGATTTGCACCGACCCGCGTCACAAGCAGCGTCAGGGCTGATCACGGTCAACAGAGGATTTACACCATGGCACGTATCGCCGGCATCAACATTCCGCCGCACAAGCACACCGAAATCGGTCTGACCTCGATCTACGGGATCGGCCGAACCACCGCGCAGAAGATCTGCACGGCGGTGGGAGTGCCTTTCTCCAAGAAGATCAAGGACCTCACCGATTCGGACCTGGAAAAGATCCGGGACGAAATCGGTCGCATGACGATCGAAGGTGATTTGCGTCGCGAGATGTCCATCAACATCAAGCGGTTGATGGACTTGGGCTGCTACCGGGGTATGCGTCATCGCCGCGGTCTGCCTATGCGCGGCCAGCGTACGCGTACCAATGCCCGCACCCGCAAGGGACCGCGCAAAGGCGCAGCGGCGCTCAAGAAGTAAGCCCTCGCCCTTCGTAGCAGAAAGATTCAAGACATGGCCAAGGCACCCGTCAACACCGCCGCTCGTCGCGTCAGCAAGAAGATCCGCAAGAACATCGCGGATGGCATCGCTCACGTGCACGCCTCGTTCAACAACACCATCATCACGATCACCGACCGTCAAGGCGGTTCGCTGGCGTGGGCCTCGAGTGGTGGCCAAGGCTTCAAGGGCTCCCGTAAGTCCACGCCTTTCGCTGCGCAGGTGGCCGCCGAGGTTGCAGGCCGTGCGGCCCAAGAGCAGGGCATCAAGAATCTGGATGTGCGCATCAAGGGCCCAGGGCCCGGTCGTGAGTCCAGCGTTCGTGCTTTGGCTTCCCTCGGTATCCGCATCAATTCGATCTCTGATGTGACCCCGGTGCCGCATAACGGCTGCCGGCCCCAGAAGCGGCGTCGCATCTGATTGAAGGCTTCGAGCCGGGTCGTTGACCGACTCGGCCCAAGCCCTCGACGCTGGAGCTTCGGGCTCCAGCTCGCAGACATCAGCGACCGAGCGGATGCTGTTTCTGCAAGCCCACCGTCTGCATGAGAGCGCAAGCTCACTGACAGACTCGCGCGGGATGACTCTTCGGGTCTCGCCGCGTCAGATTTCAAGAACCTAAGAAGGATTCACTCGTGGCACGTTACCTCGGCCCCAAGGCCAAACTTTCCCGCCGGGAAGGCACTGACCTCTTCCTCAAGAGCGCTCGCCGTCCTATCGCCGACAAGGCGAAGTTCGAGAGCAAGCCCGGACAGCACGGCCGCACCAGCGGGTCGCGGACCTCGGACTTCGGTTTGCAGCTGCGCGAAAAGCAGAAGGTCAAGCGCATGTATGGCGTGCTGGAGCGTCAGTTCCGCCGTTACTTCGCCGAGGCTGAGCGCCGTAAGGGCAACACAGGTGCCAATCTGTTGATGTTGCTGGAGTCGCGTCTCGACAATGTGGCCTACCGTATGGGCTTTGGCTCTACGCGGGCTGAAGCACGGCAGTTGGTGTCTCACAAAGCACTGACAGTCAACGGCCAGGTCGTGAACATCCCGTCCTACTCCGTGAAGGCAGGTGACACGGTCGCCTTGCGCGAGAACGCCAAGAAGCAGTTGCGCGTGCAGGATGCGCTCAAGCTGGCGGAGTCCATCGGCATGCCCTCTTGGGTTCAGGTGGACGCCACCAAGATGGAAGGCGTGTTCAAGAAGACGCCGGATCGTGACGAATTCGGCAGCGACATCAAGGAAGCCCTCATCGTTGAGTTGTACTCACGCTGATGAGCCTCTTGTAGCCCTGCAGCCCGCGCTAGCGTGGGTTTGTGGGCTGCAGCTCCATCATTTGGGGTGCTGTGTCCGCCGGGCAAACAGCACCTATTCCCAAGCCCGGCGCGGTCCATCAGCCTTATCGGTGTGACGAGCCGAGGGTATTGAGAGGTACACGACTTCATGCAAACCAATCTGCTGAAACCCACCAAGGCCATCCAAGTTGAACCCCTGAGCGGGCACCGCGCCAAGGCTGTGTTGGAGCCCTTCGAGCGTGGCTATGGTCACACCCTGGGCAACGCACTTCGCCGCGTGCTCCTGTCTTCCATGGTCGGCTATGCGCCCACGGAAGTGACGATCGCCGGCGTGTTGCACGAGTACTCCACCATCGATGGTGTGCAGGAAGATGTAGTCCATGTGATGCTCAACCTGAAGGGAGTGGTTTTCAAGCTCCACAACCGCGACGAGGTGACGCTGGTGCTGCGCAAAGAAGGCGAAGGCCCGGTCCGCGCTTCCGACATCCAGACGCCTCACGACGTGGAAGTCATCAATCCTGACCACGTGATTGCCAACCTGTCCCAAGGCGGCAAGCTGGACATGCAGATCAAGGTGGAGAAGGGCCGCGGCTACGTGCCTGGCAACGTCCGCCGTCTCGGGGACGAGTCCACGAAGACCATCGGGCGCATCGTGCTGGACGCCTCGTTCTCCCCCGTTCGCCGTGTCAGCTACGCAGTGGAGAACGCCCGCGTTGAGCAGCGTACCGATCTCGACAAGCTGGTCATGGAGATCGAGACCAACGGCGCCATCTCGCCGGAAGAGGCGATCCGCGCCTCCGCCAAGATTCTGGTGGAGCAACTGGTGGTCTTCACCCAGCTCGAAGGTGCTGGTGTGGTGGATCTGGGCGAGCTCAGCCGTTCGCCTGAGGGCCCTGAGCCTCCGGCTATCCTGATGCGCCCAGTGGACGAGCTCGAGCTGACAGTGCGGTCAGCCAACTGCCTCAAGGCAGAAAACATTTACTACATCGGTGACCTGGTGCAGCGCAGCGAGACGGAGCTGCTCAAGACCCCGAATCTGGGCCGCAAGTCCCTGAACGAAATCAAGGAAGTGCTGGCATCTCGCGGCTTGACCTTGGGTACCCGCCTGGAAGGCTGGCCGCCCAAGAGTCTGGACCGTCGTTGAAGCCGGCTTTCCTGCAGACGAAGTTCCCCCAAAGCCATTCACGAGCGCCTCTCCGGTACCTGATACGGCCGGAGCACATCAAATCAACGGAGTAAGAACATGCGCCACCGTAACGGGCTGAGAAAGCTCAACCGCACCAGCGAACACCGCGCCGCCATGCTGCGCAACATGTGCAACTCGCTCATCCAGCATGAGGCCATCAAGACCACCGTTCCCAAGGCCAAGGAATTGCGCCGTGTGGTGGAGCCCCTGATTACCCTGGCCAAGCAGCCCACGCTGGCCAACCGTCGCCTTGCGTTTGACCGCACGCGTGATCGCGATGTGGTTACCAAGCTCTTCAACGTTTTGGGCCCGCGCTATCAGGCGCGTCCGGGCGGCTACACCCGCATCCTGAAGATGGGCTTCCGGGTCGGAGACAACGCGCCCATGGCTTTCGTCGAGCTGGTGGACCGCCCTGAAGAGGCAGCAGTCACGCCAGCAGAAACTGCTGCAGAGTGAGCGCTTCTGTATTAGAATCTTGAGTTCTGTCGCGGGGTGGAGCAGTCTGGTAGCTCGTTGGGCTCATAACCCAAAGGTCGCAGGTTCAAATCCTGCCCCCGCAACCACAAAATATTGAGTGCTGACAAGCACTTACGAAGCCCGCAGCGATGTGGGCTTCGTCGTTTCTGGGGTTCGTGGCCCATCTGTGGCCCATTCCTGGCCCATGTGTGGCCCGCTCAATTCGGTCTACGTTCGAACGTGACCTTTGGTCTGTTGGCCCTCAACCAGAATATTTGCTCGGCCTTCTGCCTGAAGAGCGAGCCGGATATGGTCGCTTCTGCAGTACGGCCTCCATTGGGAGGCCAAACAGGGAAACTGCAGCACTAGGCTTGGCGACCAGAGCGACGCCTCAGCTATTTGCCTGATTTCTTGGCCACCAACTCCGGCGCCTGAACTCCACGGCGCTTCTCCGGTCCTGTCGTGGTACGGCGGTCCGCCTCGCTCTCGGCGAGTGTGATGCCCAGGTAAGCCTCAAGCGCAAAGCGCAGGACGTCAGACCTTGACGGGATTGAGCCCAGGCTGGCGCGGAGGTCGATTCGCTTCTCGTCAATCGCCTTCTCGAGCTCTTCGCTCACGCGAACGTTCAGTTGGGTTCTGCTCATGGTCGTAGGTGTGTCAGCCCGATTGTAGTTTCTCTGCAAGGCGTATTGCTAGACCGCTTGACAGTACGCTAGCAGTGCATAGAATGTGCACGTCTAGCAGTACGCACAACTAGCAAGGAGCAGAAATGCAATCTGAACTACTGACAACCGAAGAGTTATCTGCGCGCATCAAGTACGACGTGCGCACTATTCGAGAGCGCCTGAAGGACAGTGTCCTGCTCGAGGGCGTGCACTACATACGCCCCTTTGGCGGCCGCAAGATCTTGTTCGTCTGGGATCAGATCGCAGAAGACATGGGCAAGTCGTCAGCTGCCTCGCGAGCCGCCATCCCGATGGCTAACGGAGGTGTGCTCCATGGGTAGTGTTCGTCAACTCAGTGGACGGGGAACGCTCTTCCTTGACTTCCGGTACCTTGGCCAGCGTTGCAGGGAGTACACCGCTCTCCCGGACACGCCAGCCAACCGCAAGCGCCTGGAAAAGGCCCTCGCTAAGATCGAAGCCGACATCGCTGCCGGCACGTTCGACTACTCGGCCACCTTCCCTGGCAGCCGGAACATCCCCGCGCGGGATCCCGCACCAGCCCCCGTGCCGGACCTCAGCACCCCTGCGGTGCCCACATCTGCGTCTGCCGCTGCAGCGTCCGCCGCCCTGAGCGCCACCCCGTCCTTCAAAGACTTCACCGCAACTTGGATGTCCGAGCGCCAGATCGAATGGCGCCGGTCTCACCTCAAGGTGCTGAAGTGCACGCTGGATGGTCACCTGTTGCCCCACTTCGGGGATCGACCAGTCGGCACCATCACCAAAGCTGACATCCTGGCCTTCCGCACCAAGCTCGCTGATCTGCCCGGCCGCACGGGCCCCAAGATGAGCCCCAAGCGCATCAACGGCATCCTGGCACCGATGCGGCAAATCCTGGCCGAGGCGGCAGACCGCTACGGCTTCGTCTCGCCAACGCTCAACCTCAAGCCGCTGCGCCTGAGGAAGACCGACGTCGAGCCGTTCACGTTGGAGCAGGTGCAGCAGATGCTGGCCACCGTGCGACCGGACTGGCGCAACTACTTCACCGTGCGCTTCTTCACCGGCATGCGAACCGGCGAGGCCCATGGTCTGAAGTGGAAGTACGTCGACTTGGACCAGCGCCTCATCCTCATCCGCGAGACCTTCGTGCTGGGGGAAGACGAATACACCAAGACCGACAGCTCGCAGCGCGACATCCGGATGACGCAGGTCGTCTTCGAAGCGCTGCAGGATCAGTACCTGGCCACCGCCAAGCTCAGCGAGTACGTCTTCTGCAACAGAGAAGGCAAGCCGCTGGACAACGACAACTTCGGCAGCCGGGTCTGGTACCCGTTGCTGCGACACCTGGGCCTGAAGAAGCGCAGGCCCTACCAGATGCGCCACACCGCGGCCACGCTGTGGCTGGCTTCTGGCGAGGCGCCGGAGTGGATCGCCCGCCAGCTCGGGCACAGCAGCACCGAGATGCTGTTTCGGGTGTACAGCCGCTACGTGCCCAACCTGACCCGCCAGGACGGATCGGCCATCGACCGGCTTCTGGCCACACGCTTTGCGATCACCAACGCGCAGACCGCAGCAGCCAGTGCGCCGCAGGAGGCTCGCCCGTGACCTCACACGCCATACGAACCACCCGTTCCCAACAGGAACGCCCGGCTGCCCTGTACCTGCTGCAGCGCCGCGACGGCCAGCGCTTCAAGATCGGCTGGTCATTCGAGCCCCTGGAGCGGCTGCGAAGCCTTCCTGAGTACTACCGGGACGAACTCGATCTTGAGTCCTCCAACGCCGTGTGGCTGCCCACGCCAGAACGCGCTCGGCAGTTCGAGCGTTCATTGCACCGCGGACTGCAGATGTACCGGGTGAACCCCGGTCACGAATTGGACGGTCATACCGAATGGTTCCGCTACAGCGCCTACCGCTCGGCGGTGCGCATGATTGCCCAGATGCCTGTGGCGCTCGGCGCCGTACAAGCCCCACCGCTGGTGCCGCTGCTCAGCGACCCGGCTGAGCACGAGGACGCCACGCTGGAGGGAACTGTCAGCGCCGTGGTGCGCACTGCTCAGGATGTGCTGTGGGCCATGGAAGACATGCTGCTGCGCATCGCAGGCCATTGCCCGATCACCATACACAGCCAGGGCGACCAGCACCGCATCCGGCTGGGGGGCTTGCGCCACCTGGGCGACCATCGAGCGTTTGCACTTCGCATGGCCCTGCTGGACGCCGACCGCTACCGCTGGTGTACGGGCTCGCGGTCGGGAAGTTTTGTGAACGTGATCGAGTACGACGGTGAGGATCTGGTGCTGGATCTCGCGCAGCCGCGACAGGTACGCGCATGGTCTGACGGAGGGCTCTGGTACCAGATGCTGGCCCTGCTGGACCGCCTGCGCATCCTCTCGACTCGCCAAGTACTGCCCCCGCGACCTTCCACACCGCCGCGCAACGTGTTCACCCATCCCGAGTGGATTCGCAAGGCAGTTCCTGCGCCCAAGGAGCCCCGCGGATGAAGAGACTTCTCTTGCTCGCCGCGCTGATGGCGGTGGCCCTGTGGACGGCCTTCGCAGCCTTCCTGGTCGGCGCGGTCGATCCCGGATGGCTGCCCGACGGACTTAGCAGCCTTTCAAGGCCGACATCGATGTCCGACTTCGGCCAAGCGTTCACCGCGCTCGACGGCCTGGTGTCGTCCTTCGCCCTCCTGCTCGGCCTGATCGCCGTGGTGATGCAGACCCGACAGAGTGCCGACTCCAACGTGATCGGGGCCTTCACGGCCAGGCTGCAGTACCTTCTGGCTGAAGCTGGGCGACTGGAGCAGCAGATCCAGTCACTCAAGGCCAGACGGGGCTGTTTTGACCGATGCCTGTTCGACAACATGGTCGGCAAAAAGAAGCGCCTGCTCGAAGAGGCCGCGAAGGTGGATGAGACGTTGCGTGCCTTGTTGCAGCGCTTGTGAGCCGGCGGTGTGGGAGAGCAACATCAGTGAGTGCTTGGTCGAGTGCTCCTCAAGATCGGCCGAAGTCCTACTTCAGCTCCGACAAACCCACCGGTCCAGCACTCCCTTGACGTAGTCGTGGTCGAGCATGTGGCCGTTGTCTGGCACCACATGCACGGGTACGTTGATGAGCAATCCCAGCTTGCTGACCTGCTCAGGGTTGGCCTGCCAGTCCTCCGACCCAACATGAATCTCGGCTTGAGCAGGTGTCGGCAACTTCCCGGCGGTGGCCAGGTCCATCAGCCTTGTGGGGTAGGGCGGCATGAAGTGGGTGAGCTGATCCGGTTTGGCGAATTCGCCCACGATGGGTGAGAGCAGCAGCACCTTGCCGGGAAAGGCTGGGATCAGGCTCTGGGCGTTGAGGAACAGGTAAGCGCCGAAGGAGTTGGCCACGACGTGGGCGTCCTCGCGCCAGAAATGCGTCTGCAAGTCCTCGGCCACGGTCTCTATCTGGTCCATGAACCGCATGCCCCGGAAATCCCCCACCGTCTCTCGACCGGCCAGGTCCACGCCCCGGCTCAGCAGAGCCTGACCGAGACCCGTGTGCACCCGGCCTCCGTAGCCGGGCAGGTAGTAGAAGGTGGTGCGGTTGGGGTCCATGGGTCGGATGATCGTTGAACTGCGTGGGTGGATGGCTGAAGTCCCCTGCGCAGCAGGTAGCCCTGAGCCGCCTCAAGACATCCCGCCAGATGCTGGAGTTGAGGAAGGGGAAGGGTGGGCGATGTTTTTATACTGTATACATGTCCAGTATCAACGTGCCACAAGCACTGCAAGCCCAGGAGATCCCGGTCCAAGACCTGGCCTCGACCGTGCGTGCCGGCTTCCCTTCGCCCGCGGAGGACTTGGGGGCCAAGCGCATCGACCTGGCGGCTCGCCTGATCAAGCACCCACAGGCCACCTTCCTCATGCGTGCCCGGGGCGACTCGATGAAGGACGCCGGAATCTTTGACGGGGACGTGCTCCTGGTGGACCGGGCCATCCCGCCGCGCAATGGTCAGGTGGTGGTGGCCGTGATCGATGGCGAGTTCGTCTGCAAGACCTTGTCGATGAGGGCAGGGCGGATCAAGCTGCGTGCCGCCAACCCAGGGTTCCCTGACATCGTGCCAACCGACAGCCAGACCGTGGAGGTCTGGGGTGTGGTGACGGCCTCCATCAAGCAGTTCTCGGCCTAAGCGGCCACCCAGCATTGGATGGAGTGTCCGGCATGTTCGCGCTGGTCGACGGCAACAACTTCTACGTCTCCTGCGAGCCCCGATGGCCACCCAAATTCCCCCATCTGTGGCCACCTCAAACTCCCCCACCTGAAGTGATCGGGGATGGGGTGTAGAGCCGGCGCCGTCGGCACCCGTTGGCAGGACGTTGACTGACCTCCCCGGC
>CAISJH010000303.1 GCA_903885585.1 uncultured beta proteobacterium | reverse complement strand
CGGCACTACTCCGAGCTGAACCTGGAGCGCCTGCATGCCGACGGTGAGCAGGTGTTGCGCCCGCTGCGCCTGAGCCCGCAGGAAGCGCAGGACCTGGTGGCTTTTCTGCACACGCTCACCGCCCAGGGCCCCGCCCGTTCCCAGGCTTCACAGCCCCAGGCCGTCAATCGGGCGGCAGCGCGCTGAGGCGGGCCTGCAGGGACTGCTGTGCCTGCTGAGCCGACCTCACGTTCAACCAGGCGTTGGCCGCGCCGCACAGCGTGATCACCGCCATGCCCGTCACCGCCATCGCGTCGGGCCAGGTGCCGAAAGCCAGCCAGCTCAAGGCCACCGCCCAGCCGATCTGCGCGTAGGTGAAGGGCGCGAGCATCGAGGCCTGCGCCTGCCCGTGGGCGAAGATCAGCAGCAGGTGGCCGAAGGTGCCCAGGAACCCGATGGCCAGCGCCAGCCCCCACTGCGATGCGCTCAACTGCGCCAGCATTGCGGGTACATCCGGCACCGCCCACAGCAGCACCGGCAGGATGAGCGCCGTGCCGGTCAGACCGGTCCAGAAGTGGGTGGTCAGCGGGGCATCTAGACCGGACAGGCGGCGCGTCAGGATCTGGAAGCTGGCCAAGGCCAGAGCGCCGCACAGTGGCAGCAGCGCCGCCCAACCCACCAGGCCGCTGCCCGGGCGGATGACGATCAGCGCCCCGACGAAGCTCCCGGCCACGAGGGCCCAGCGCAGCGCAGTGACGTGCTCGCGCAGCACCGCAGCCGCCAGCAGCATCACCAGCACCGGGGTCAGCATGCCGATGGCCGTGAACTCCGGCACCGCCATGAACTTCAGCGCAAAGAACGCGCAGACGCTGCTGGTCAGCAGCAAGGCCCCGCGCACGACCTGGAAGCGCGGGTGGGCGGCGCGAAACGACAGCCGCTGGCTTGAGGCGATCCAGACGCCCATCACCACCGCCTGGAAGGCGTAGCGCAGGGTGATCAGCAGCAGCGCGGGCGCGAAGGCGTTGGCGTGGCGGATCACCGTGTCCATGCCCGCGAACATCAGCGTGGCCAGCAGCATCAGCACCAGACCCAGCAGCGGGTGGGCCATGCCTGCCGCCGTCAACAGGCCTCCTGTGCCGTGGGAGCGCGGCCGGTCACACGGAGGCGGCAGCCCGCCGCACCCTTGGCGCGAGCGCCTCCCACACCGGCTTGAGCCGGCCGGGCAGGTCGGGCAGGGTGCCCAGGTCGGTGTGGCTCTCGTCGGGCGAGTGGAAGTCGCTGCCGCGCGAGGCGTAGAGCTGGAATTCCTGTGCCATGTCGGCGTACTTCACTTGCTCAGCGGCGCTGTGGGCGCCGGTGATCACCTCCACGCCGCGCCCGCCATGGGCAACGAACTCGCTGAAGAGGGCAAATTCCTCGGTGGGCGTGAATTTGTAGCGCGCTGGGTGGGCGATGACGGCCATGCCACCGGCCTGAGTGATCCAGCGCACCGCGTCGCCCAGGCGCGCCCAGCGGTGCGGAATGAAGCCCGGCTTGCCTTCGGTGAGAAAGCGGCGGAAGACCTCGTGCGTGTCCGAGCACACGCCGGTTTCCACCAAGAAGCGTGCGAAGTGCGTGCGTGAGATGAGGTCGGAGTTGCCCACGTACTTCAGGGCGCCCTCATAGGCGCCCTTGATGCCCACTTGCGCCAGCCCTTCCGACATCTCTCGGGCCCGCTCGGCGCGCCCGCCGCGTGTGGCGGCCAGGCCCTGGCGCAAGGCTTCGTCGTCAGCATCGAAGCCCAGGCCCACGATGTGCACGGTGACGTCCGCGAAGGTGACCGAGATCTCGCAGCCGGTCAGGTAGTCCATCCCCAGGGCCGCAGCAGCGGCCATGGCGCGATGCTGGCCACTGACTTCGTCATGGTCGGTCAGTGCCCACAGTTCCACCCCGTGATCCTTGGCGCGCTGCGCCAGGGCTTCGGGCTCCATGGTGCCGTCGGAGACGGTGGAGTGGCAGTGGAGGTCGGCGTTGATCAGATGCACCCAGCCATTGTAGGAAGCCCCTGCCAAATGTGCAGGTCATGCGCAGCCCACGCGTGGCGCACGTGCCCCTGACAGGCCGGCAGGCCCCGTAACGCCTTCAGACCCGCTCAGCCCAGCGCTGGCTCAGCGCCGCTTCAACGCTGCAATGTCAGCGTGGCGCTGCAGCGCGCCGCCAGGCCCGGGTCGTGCGTCACCACCACAAAGGCCGTGCCTTGTTCGGCCGCCAGGCTCAGCATCAGCGAGAAGACGGTGTCGGCCGTGGTGCGGTCCAGGTTGCCGGTGGGCTCATCGGCCAGCACGCAGGCCGGGCGGGTCACCAACGCGCGGGCGATGGCCACGCGCTGTCGCTCGCCGCCCGAAAGCTGCGAGGGGTGGTGGCGGCTGCGATCGGCCAGGCCCACGCGGGCCAACATGGCCTGTGCCGCATCGCGTGCTTGCGCCACGCTCTGGCGGCGGATGCGCAGCGGCATGGCCACGTTGTCCAGCGCGCTGAACTCCGGCAGCAGGTGGTGGAACTGGTAGACGAAGCCCAGATGCAAGTTGCGCCAGCGCCCTTGTTCGGCTGCGCCCATGGAAGCGAAGTCGCGGCCCATCAGCGCCACGCGGCCGGCGTCGGGCGCTTCCAGCCCGCCCAGCAGGTGCAGCAGCGTGCTCTTTCCCGCGCCCGAGGGCCCTACCACCGCCACGGGCTGGCCGGCCTGCACCGTGAGGTCCACCCCGCGCAGCACAGTTACATCCAACCCCTGCGCGCCGCCTTCGCGAAAGCGCTTGTGCAGGCCTGTGGCCTGCAGCACGGGTGTGGTCGAGGCTTCACTCATAGCGCAGCGCCTGGGCCGGGTTCACCCGGCTGGCGCGCCAACTGGGGTAGAGCGTGGCGGCAAAGGCCAGCGCCAGGGAGATCAGGGCGATGGGCACGATGTCGCTGGCCAGGGGCTGGCTGGGCATCTTGTTGATCAGGTAGATGCTGCCCGGCAGGAAGGCCACGCCCAGGGCGCGCTCGATGGCGGGCACGATGACGTCGATGTTCAACGCCACGAGCAGCCCCAGGCCTACGCCCGACAGTGTGCCGATGATGCCGGCCAGCGCCCCCTGCACCACGAAGATGCCCATCACCGAGGCGGGGCTCGCGCCCAGCGTGCGCAGGATGGCGATGTCGGCGCGCTTGTCGGTCACGGTCATCACGAGGGTGCTGACGAGGTTGAAGGCCGCCACGGCCACGATCAGCGTGAGGATGATGGTCATCATTCGCTTTTCGATCTGCACCGCGTCGTACCAGTGGCGGTTGGTTCGGGTCCAGTCGCGCACCATCAGGCCGCCCGGCAGGCGGTCGATGAGCGAGCCGGCCACGGCGCGCGCTGCCTGCACGTCGGCCACCTTGAGCTGCACGCCCGTCGGGCCTTCCAGGCGGAACAGGCGCGCCGCGTCGTCCACGTGCACCAGAGCCAGGCCGCTGTCGTACTCGAAGTGCCCGGCCTCGAAGGTACCGGTGAGGGTGAACTGCTTCAGGCGCGGCACCACGCCGGCCGGGGTGACCTGCCCGCTGGGCGCGACCACCGTGACCTTGTCGCCCAGGCCCACGCCCAAGGCTCGCGCCAGCTCCACTCCCAGCACGATGTTCCATTGCCCGGGCTGCAGGGTGGCGAAGGCCGTGTCCTTCAACTGCGCCCCCAGCGTGGTGACCGTGGCCTCCTCGGCAGGTGAGATGCCGCGCACGATGGCCCCGCGCATGGTCTCGCCGCGTGAGACCAGCACCTGGGTGGCGATGAAGGGCGAAGCGCCGATAACGGCGGGGTTGGTGCGCGCCGCCTGGGCCACGGCCTGCCAGTCGGCCAGCGCATTGCCGTCGGCGCTGAAGACCTCGATGTGCGGGATGACGCTCAACATGCGGTCGCGCACCTCCTTCTGGAAGCCGTTCATCACCGACAGCACGATGATCAGCGCCGCCACGCCCAGGGCGATGCCCAGCATGGACACGCCGGAGATGAAAGAGATGAAACCGTTGCGCCGGCCCGTGCGACCGGCGCGGGTGTAGCGCCAGCCGATCTGCCACTCGTAGGGAAAGGGAAGGCCCATGGGATGGAGACTCTACAGGACGCACACCGCCCCGGATAATCCGCGGCCATGCACCTGATCGTTCCCTTTGCCGGCGTGATGTCCGAGGCCGGCCGAGCGGCCGCCCGGGAGCTGGCCTTGCCCCACCTGGCCCGCGCGCTGGACGGCATGGCGCTGCAGTGGCTGGCCGCGCCCGCCGGGGCTGACCCGCAGGAGCCGGAACTGAGCCTGACTCCCCCGCATGAACACGTGAGAGCGCTGGCCTGGGGCATGACCGTGACCGATGGCCAGGTGCCCTGGGCGGCTTTGGAGGCGGCCCGCCTGAGCCTGCCCGGGGCGGGGGCTGGGTCCCATGCCGGGTCTGAAGCCAGATCTGACGCCGGGTCCATCAAGGCCTGGGGCCGGCTGACCCCTGCCCATTGGCAACTGGGCACGGAGCAGATCACGATGCTGGCCCCGCAGTTGCTGGCCCTGGATAGCGTGGCCAGCGCCGCCTTCCTGGAGGCCGTGCGCCCCTTGTTCGAGACCGAGGGTTTTGAGCTCCACGCCACCGAAGCCGGGCACTGGCTGGCCAGCCACCCCGTACTCGCAGACCTGCCTTGCGCCTCGCTGGACCGCGTGGTCGGCCGCAACGTGGACCTCTGGCTGCCGGCCGACCCGCGGGCTCGCCTCGTGCGGCGTCTGCAGAACGAGGTGCAGATGTTCCTGCACACCCACCCGCTGAACGAAGACCGCGAGCGGCGTGGCGCGCTGCCCGTCAACTCCTTCTGGCTGGACGGCTGCGGCGTGGCACCGGCCGCCCAGGGCGATGCTGGGCTGGCCTTGTCGGCGACCGTGGTGGAAGACGACCGCTTGCGCGCGCCCGCGCTGAACGAAGACTGGTTCGCCTGGAGCCGCGCCTTCGCCCAGTTGGACGAAGGCCCGATCGCGCAGGCCCTGCAGGCGGCGGGCGAAGGCCAGTCCTTCAAGCTGAGCCTGTGCGGCGAGCGACAGGCCTGCATCCTCACGCCCCGCCCGCCTACGGCCTGGCAGCGCCTGCGCACGGCCTGGCGCCGGCCGCCCATGACCGCCGTCCACCGCCTGCTCGAAGCGCTATGAGCCCCCCAGGTCCGGGCTTTGCCCATGCCCGGCCCCCCAAGGGGGCGCCAGAAAACTCGGGAGCGGCCCAGCGTTTTCTCATGAACCCCCGCCTGCAGCCCCGGGACGCCCCGCCGCGCACCTGCTTTGCCTTGGAGCAGGCCGGCATGCACCCCTTGATGGCTCGCTTGCTGGCCGCGCGCGGCGTGCGCTCCGCGGCCGAGGTGGATGACGGGCTGCCGCATCTGCTGCCGCCCGCCTCCATGAAGGGTGCGGCCGAGGCGGCCCGCGTGCTGGCCGATGTGATCGAGGCAGGCCAACGCATCGTCGTGGTGGCCGATTACGACTGCGACGGCGCCACCGCCTGCGCCGTGGCGCTGAGGGGTTTGCGCCTGCTGGGGGCCGCACCTGAGACCTTGGGCTACGTGGTGCCTGACCGGGCCATCCATGGCTACGGCCTCACACCGGCCATCGTCGACCTGGCGCTGCAGCGCCGCCCGGACCTGCTGGTGACGGTGGACAACGGCATTGCCAGCCTGGAAGGCGTGGCCCATGCGCAGGCCCACGGTCTGGACGTGCTGGTCACCGACCACCACCTGCCTGCCCTGGTGGGCGACGAGGTGGTGCTGCCGCCGGCGCGTGTCATCGTCAACCCCAACCAACCAGGAGACGCCTTCGAGAGCAAGGCGCTGGCGGGGGTGGGGGTGATGTTCTACGTGCTGCTCGCGCTGCGGGCCGAACTGCGTGAGCGCGGGCGATTCGATGCCGCCAGCCAGCCGCGCATCGACGCGTTGCTGGACCTGGTGGCCCTGGGCACCGTGGCCGACGTGGTGAAACTGGACGCCAACAACCGCCGCCTCGTGGCGCAGGGCCTGCGGCGTATCCGTGCCGGGCGCATGCAGCCCGGCGTGGCCGCCCTCTTTGCCGTGGCCGGTGCAGACCCGGCGCGGGCGGCGGCCATGGATTTCGGCTTCAAGCTCGGGCCCCGCATCAATGCGGCCGGCCGGCTGTCGGACATGACCTTGGGCATCGAGTGCCTGATCACCGATGACGCGCCGCGTGCGGCCGAGTTGGCGGCACAGTTGGACGCCATCAACCGCGAACGTCGCGAGGTCGAGGGCCACATGCGTGAGCAGGCTGAAGGCGCCGTGGATCGGCTGCTGGCCGAGCTGGAGGCAGCCCCCCCCGCGGTCAGCCTCTTTGACGAGACCTTCCACGAAGGGGTGGTGGGCATCGTGGCCGGGCGGCTGAAGGACCGGCTGCACCGTCCCACCTTCGTCTTTGCCCGCGCCCAGGACGGCTCGCTCAAGGGCAGCGGCCGCTCGATTCCG
>CAISJH010000302.1 GCA_903885585.1 uncultured beta proteobacterium | reverse complement strand
TGAAAGAGCTCCACTTCCGGCGGCGGCACCGAGGCGTTCTTCAGGATCTTGAACGGCAGGCGGAATTCCACCGGCGTCTGGCTCCAGCCCTCGGGCTCGGCCAGCGGCTTGCCGAAGCTCGGGGCGCTGCGCAACTCGCCGCTGCGCAGGGCCTGCTCCAGGTGCTCGGCAATCGCCTCGTCCTGCGAACGGAGAGACGCATCCTGGCGCTTGCGGGCCTCAGTGTCGGGGCGGGTGGGCTGCATGGGGTAGACGGCCGTCAGAGCGCCTGATTGTCGGTCGCAAGGCGCCTGACGCACAGCACTCAACACAACGGCAAGCCCCTACAGTTCAACATCACCGCCAAACAAGACCATTCCGTGCCTGCACGTTTGCTGCGACTGCTGCAATCCCGCGGTGCCCTGCGCCCGGGGTCTGGCCTGGTCACGGGCGTGATCGGCCTCGTGCTGGCAGTGCTCAGCCTGCTGGCGGTGCTCGCCTTCCACTTCCCCGAATACCTGACCAAACCGGAGATCCGGCGCCGCTACGACGTGGAACTGCTGCGCCGCGTGCTGTTGGGCGCGCTGGTGCTCTCAGGCAGCTTTGCACTGCTCAACGCTGTGCTGGGGCGGGTGCGCTGGCTGGCGGGCACCACGTTTGCATTGGTCCTGCTGAGCGCCGCCCTCGGTGGCCATGCCGTCCCCGTGGATCCGGACTTTCCGGACCACACGCCCTACATCGGGCTGGACTGGCTGGTGCTGGACCTGCTGGGCTCGGCGCTGCTGTTCGTCTTCATCGAGAAGGCTCGGCCCCTGCGGCGGCAGCAGCCGGTGTTCCGTGAGGCCTGGCAGACCGACCTCACGCACTTCGCCGTGATCCACCTTCTGGTCGGCCTGCTGATGGCAGTGACCAACGGCGCGGCCCACGGTTTGGTGACCTGGGTGGACCCGGACAGCCTGCAGGCGGCCGTGCAGCGCCTGCCCTTCCCGGCGGCCTTGCTGCTGTGCGTGCTGCTGGCCGACCTGGTGCAGTACGGCGTCCACCGCAGCTTTCACGAGGTGCCCTGGCTGTGGCGCTTCCACGCCGTGCACCACAGCGCCAAGACCATGGACTGGCTGGCAGGCTCGCGGCTGCATCTGGTGGAGGTGCTGGTCACGCGCTCGCTGGTACTGGCCGCCCTGCTGATGGCGGGCTTCTCGCGCGGCGTGATCGACGCCTACGTGGTCATCGTCGGCTTCCACGCAGTGCTCAACCACGCCAATGTGAACTTGCCGGGCCGCAGGCTGGGGCCCTTGCGTCACCTGATCGTGACGCCGTCATACCACCACTGGCACCATGCCTGCGAACCCGCCGCTCTGGGGCGCAACTATGCGGCCCACTTGCCCTTCATCGACCGCCTGTTCGGCACCCAATTGCTGGGCACGCCCCCCTGGCCCGAGCGCTACGGGGTGCTGGAGGACGATGTGCCTGAGGGCTTCTGGGCGCAGACGCGGCACCCGTTCAGGCGACGCAAGACTTGAGAGCTTGTGAAACATTCCCGCGCGCATCACGTGCCGCAGAACGTGCGGTAGCAGGCCGTCACCTCCGCGGGCGCGGGTTTGGTGAACGGGGCGTCGTCGGGATGTTCATCGAAAGGCCGCTGCAGCGCCTGCAGCAGTCGCTCGAAGGGGGCCAGGTTGCCGGCGTCGGAGGCGGCCGCCAAGGCTTCCTCCACGCGGTGGTTGCGCGGGATGATCCAGGGGCTGGCCCGACGCAGGGCGGCAGCGGTCTCGGGCCGGGCGGCCGCGGGGGCCTGGCTGTCACATTGGGCCAGACGTTGGCGCCAGCGTGCCAGCCACGGCTCGAGGGCGTCAGGCTCGGCAAAAAGCGGCCGCAGGCGCGAGGCGCGTACCGCGTCAGCGTCGCTGGAGGCCGCTTCGTCCGCCAGGAAGCGCCAGGCCTGGGTGAAGTCCACCCGGTGCTGGTGCAGCAGGTCCAGCCAGTCGCCGGCCAGGGCATCGTCGGCCTCGGCTTGAGGGTCGACGTCCACGGCATCCAGCAGGTCGGCACCGCGCGCGCCGGCGGTGGACGCGCTGGGTTCTACGCCCACCAGCCCCAACTTGGCCCGCTGCCCGCGCCGTAACGCTGCCTCGAACCAGCCAGGAAAGGCGTCCAGCACCTCGGTGGCACGCTCCACGGCGCGCTGCGGCGTCTCATCGATCAGCGGCAGCAGCGTCTCGGCCAGACGGGCCAGGTTCCAGCGCGCGATGTGGGGCTGGTTGGCGTAGGCGTAGCGGCCCCCGTGGTCGATGGAGCTGAAGACCGCCTCTGGGTGGTAGGCCTCCATGAAGGCGCAGGGGCCGAAGTCGATGGACTCGCCCGAAATCGTCATGTTGTCGGTGTTCATCACGCCGTGGATGAAGCCCGCGTTCATCCACTGCGCCAGCAGCGCGGCCTGGCGCCGGGCCACGGCGCGGAAGAAGGCGAGGGTGCGCTCGGGGGCGCTGTCGATATCCCGCAAGTTGGGGTCGTGCCGGGCGATGGCGTAGTCGGCCAGCTGGCGCACACGCTCGGTCTCGCGCCGCGCGGCGAAGTACTGGAAGGTGCCCACCCGCAGGTGGCTGGCGGCCACGCGCGTGAGCACGGCACCGGGCAGCACCTGCTCGCGAACGACCCGCTCGCCCGTGCCGGCCACGGCCAAGGCGCGGGTGGTGGGGATCCCCAGCGCGTGCAAGGATTCACTGATCAGCACCTCGCGCAGCATGGGCCCCACGGCGGCCTTGCCGTCACCGCCGCGCGAAAAGGGCGTGCGCCCGGAACCCTTGAAGGCGATGTCACGGCGCTGTCCGTGGCGGTCGATCACTTCGCCCAGCAGCAGCGCCCGGCCGTCGCCCAGCTGCGGCGAGAAGCCGCCGAACTGATGCCCCGCATAAGCCTGCGCGAGGGGCTCGGCGCCAGCGGGCAGGGCGTTGCCGCTGAACAGGTCGCACCCGACCTGCCCTTCCAGCGCCCGCAGCACCGTGCTCTCCAGGCCCAGTTCAGCAGCTAGAGAGCGGTTCAGGAAGAGCAAAGAGGGCGCTGGCGCCGGCGCCGGCGCCCAGCGAACACCAAAGCCATCGCCCAACTGGCGGACGTACGTGTTGTCGAAACTGAAACTGATGGGAAGTAACATCTTGACCCTGCGGCAACACCACACATTTACCCGCGTCTACCCGCGAAGCGATAGTGTGGCACCTGCGGTTGACTGGCACGGTCGATGGGCTTTGCAAGACTCCACCGCCCGCGGCCGCAGATCGCACAGCCTCAATACCTCCATGCCTCTTGCACGCGGCCCCGCCACTGACCGGTCTCCCAGGACCGGACCTCCACGTCCATGAACGCACCCATCGATCTGGATCTGCACCGCGCTGTCGCGCTGGTGGTGGAAGGTAAGCCGATGATGCGCAACATCACGGTCAACCACCTGCGTGCGGCCGGCATCGCCCAAGTCACCTCTTGTGGCAGCCTGGATGAAGCCCGGCTGCTGCTCGAGCGCAGCGCCTACGACATCGTGGTGTGCTCGCTCGAGTTCGAGGGTTCGTTGCTTTCCGGGCAGGACCTCCTGGAAGAACTGCGCCGGGAACAGTTGTTGCCGCACAGCACGGTATTCCTCATCGTGACTGATCAAGCAACCTATTCGCGGGTGTTGGAGGCCGCCGAGTCCTCGCTGGACAGCCTGATCGTGCAGCCCTTCTCGGGGGCGACGCTGATGGACAGGTTGCTCGAGGCGCGCAGCCGCAAGCGCCTGCTGGTCGACATCACCAAGGCCCTGGAAGCCGGGGAGCTCGAAGTGGCCCTGGCGAGGGCCGTCAAGCGGTTCCAGGAGAGGCACCGCTATTGGCAGTACTGCGCACGCCTGGCGGCAGAGCTGCTGCTGCGCTTGAACCGGCCGGATGACGCAGCCAAGCTGTTCGCGCGGGTTCTGGAGATCCAGCCCGAAGG
>CAISJH010000301.1 GCA_903885585.1 uncultured beta proteobacterium | reverse complement strand
TCGCCATCCATCGTCAGTGGCAGCAAGGCGGTGCGCGTCTGCACTGAGGTGCCGGCGCAGCTGGCGTCGGGCGGCACCGTGACGGGCGCCAGGCCGCCCGTGGCCAGCAGGTGCGGGTCGTCCAGCAGGTCTTGGGGACGCGTGATCGGGGCGTAGGGCAGGCCCATCTTTTCGAAGCGCGCGCTCAATTCGGCGCTGTCGAAGGCGGCAAAGCGCTCACGCAGCAGCGGCATCATCCAGTCGCGCGCCTGGACACGGTCGTTGTTGCTGCCCAGGCGGGGGTCCGAGCGCAGGTCGGCGAAGTTGAACTCTTCGCACATCAGCGCCCATTGGCTGTCGCTGACGGCCGCCAGAAACACCTGTTCTCCGTTCTTCACCGAAAACACGTCGTACACCGCCCAGGCGCTGATGCGGTTGGGCATGGGCGCCGCGGGTTTGCCGGTGACGGCAAACTGCATCATGTGCTGGGCCACGAGGAAGACGTTGTTCTCGAACAGCGCGCTCTGCACCTCCTGGCCCCGGCCGGTCTTGTGGCGCTGGGCCAGCGCCGCCAGCACGCCGATGGCGCCGAACATGCCGCCCATGATGTCGTTGACGCTGGTGCCGGCACGCAGCGGGCGGCCTTCCGGGCCCGTCATGTAGGCCAGGCCGCCCATCATCTGCACCACCTCGTCCAGGGCCGTGCGGTGCTCGTAGGGCCCAGGCAGAAAGCCCTTGTGCGAAACGCAGATCAGCCGCGGGTTCAGGCGCGACAGCGCCTCGGCACCCAGGCCGAGCTTGTCCATCGTGCCGGTCTTGAAGTTCTCGCTGAACACGTCGGCATCGGCCAGCAGACGCAGCACGATCTCCAGCCCGCGTGGATCCTTCACGTCCACGGCCAGGCTCTTCTTGTTGCGGTTGAAGATGCTGAAGAAGCCGGCGCCCGAGCCGATCAGCTGGCGCGTGCTGTCGCCGCCCAGGGGCTCCACCTTGATGACCTCGGCGCCCAGATCGGCCAGGATCAGGCCGCAGGTGGGGCCCATGACCATGTGCGTGAACTCGACGACACGCAGGCCGGCCAGAGGGAGCTGCTCCGGGCTCTTCATGCGCTTCGGGTGCCTCTGCAGCCAGGTTCGGGCGTGGGGGAACTACACGTTGAAGAGGAAGTTGAGGACGTCGCCGTCCTTGACCACGTACTCCTTGCCTTCGGCGCGCATCTTGCCGGCGTCCTTGGCGCCCTGCTCGCCCTTGCAGGCGATGTAGTCGTCAAACGCGATGGTCTGGGCGCGGATGAAGCCGCGCTCGAAATCGGTGTGGATCACGCCCGCGGCTTGCGGGGCGGTGTCACCGATGTGAATGGTCCAGGCGCGCACTTCCTTCACGCCGGCGGTGAAGTAGGTCTGCAGGCCCAGCAGCTTGAAAGCCGCGCGGATCAGGCGGTTCAGCCCAGGTTCGTCCTGCCCCATCTCCTGCAGGAACAGCAGGCGGTCCTCGTCGGCCATGTCGGCCAGCTCGGCCTCGGTCTTGGCGCAGATGGCCACCACCGGGGCGTTCTGCTTGGCGGCGTACTCGCGCAGCCGCTCCAGGAAGGGGTTGTTCTCGAACCCGTCCTCGGCCACGTTGCCCACGAACATGGCGGGCTTCGCGGTGATCAGGCACAGCGGCTTGAGCACGACGCGCTCTTCCTTGCTGAAGTCGATGCTGCGCACCGGGCGGCCCTCGT
>CAISJH010000300.1 GCA_903885585.1 uncultured beta proteobacterium | reverse complement strand
GGCAGGCCCAGCACATCCTCGTAGAGCGGCTCATGCGGCAGACGCTCGAATTCGCGCTCCATGGTCTCCTTGCGTACCAGGTGCACGATGAGCTTCAGGCGCATCTTGCGCCGCACGGCCGTCTCGCCAAAGATGGCCTTGATGTCCAGCAGCCCGATGCCCCGCACCTCCAGCAGGTTCATCAGCAGCTCGGGGCAACGGCCTTCGATGGAGGTTTGGGCGATGCGGAAGAAGTCCACCGCGTCGTCGGCCACCAGCCCGTGGCCGCGAGACACCAGTTCCAGCCCGAGCTCGCTCTTGCCCAGGCCTGACTCGCCCGTGAGCAGCACGCCCAGGCCCAGGATGTCCATGAACACGCCGTGGCGCGTGACGCGCTCGGCAAAGCGCTGGCCCAGGTAGGCGCGCATCACGTCGATCACCTGACCGGCGGATTCGCGCGTGACGAACAGCGGGATTTCCGCCCGGTCGCACATGGCCACCAGGCGATCGGGCGGTATCTGGTCGTCGGCCACGATCAGGAAAGGCGGCTCCAGCGTGACGATGCGCGAGATGCGCCGCTCCAGATCTTCAGGGCTGGAGGCCTGCAGGTAGGCCACCTCGCGATGGCCCACGATCTGCACCCGGTAGGGATGGATGTAATTGAGGTAGCCCACCAGGTCGGCCGCAGAGCGGGCCTCGCGCACGGCGGCCTCGGCGAACTGGCGCTCCGGGTGCGCGTGGCCGGCCACCCATTGCCAGCGCAGCGTCTCACGGTGCGCCTCGAACAGCGTCTCGGCGCTGATCGAGGTGGGTTTCACGCCACGGACTTCAAAGGCTGCCAGTCAGTGATCAACTGGTGCAGCGCGGCCGCTTCGGCCTGGGTCTTGAGGTTCTCGCGCAGGACGCGGTCGGAGAGCATCTCGGCGATCTCCGACAGGATTTCCAGGTGGCGCTGCGTGGCCGCTTCGGGCACCAGCAGGAAGATCATCAGCGACACCGGCTCGTCATCAGGCGCGTCGAACGCGATGGGTTGCTGCAGGCGCAGCACCGCCGCCAGAGGGCTCTTGAGTCCCTTGATGCGCCCGTGGGGGATGGCCACGCCGTGGCCCAAGCCGGTGGACCCCAGCCGCTCCCGCGCGAAGAGGTTGTCCGTGACGGTGCTCCGGGCAATGGCGTGCTGGTTTTCGAACAGCAGGCCGGCCTGCTCGAAAACACGCTTCTTGCTGGTGGCGTCCACATTCACCAGCACGTTGCTGGCGGGCAGGATGGCGGCGAGGCGATTCATGGGTTCGACCGCCCCCGGTGGCACGAGACCAGGCCGGGTGAACGGAGAACGATCAAGGGACAAAGATTATGGAGGCAGAGTGCGAAGCCCGCATGAAGCACGGGCCTCGCTGTTGTTCGTGAGCCGGGGCGTGTGGCCACCAGGCCACACGCTCGCAGCGGTGGGCTCGACCCAGGCTCAGGCCGCGCTCATGTCCAGGCGTTTGGCCGCGGTGTGGTGGTGGTCCTGCACCTTGTCCTTGTGGCGCATCACCTGCCGGTCGAGCTTGTCCATCAGCTGGTCGATCGCGGCGTAAAGGTCCTCGTGGGACTGCTCGACGAAGATGTCGCGGCCTTTGACATGGAGCGTCACCTCGGCCTTCTGCCGTCGCTCCTTCTCCTTCATCTTCTCGACCGTCAGCAGCACGCTGACGTCCACTACCTGATCGAAATGGCGGGTGACCCGATCCAGCTTTGTGAGCACGTACTCTCTCAGAGCCGGCGTGATGTCAAGATGATGGCCGCTGATCGTGAGATTCATCCATACCTCCTTGGGTCTTGTGGAGTGGCAAGAGGATCCCCCGGCGGCCTGGAGAAGAACCCGGCGACCGGGCCAATCAAGTGTGCGCCTGTTCTTTCGAGGTGGCAAGGCACTTGTGGGGCCGGATGACGCCCGCAGGGGAATCGCCTGCGGCCCCCAGGCTTTCGGCCCGGACACCCCGAGGTGATCTGGGCGACTTGTTGAGGCCCCTGCAAGAACACCGCGTGTGATATCGAATCAAGTCTGGTCTTCTGCAGGCACACTTCGTCCATGCTGCACAAACTGGCTCTGTATGTATGGTCCGCATTGCTGCTGGCGGTCGGCGTCGGTATGCCGGCCCACGCTGGCCCTGTGATGGACCGCGTGAAGGCCGCGGGCAAGGTGCGCGTGTGCATCTGGCCGGACTACTACGGCATCACTTGGCGCAACCCCCGCAATCAGCAG
>CAISJH010000299.1 GCA_903885585.1 uncultured beta proteobacterium | reverse complement strand
TGTTGCTCATTGGCGTGGACGCCGGCAACTTCTGGAGCATCATGCAGTCGCGGGTGGATGTCTGGCGCGATGTGGGCAACGGCGTTGCCAAGAGCTTCATCTTCGGCCTGATCTGCACGTTGGTGGCGCTGTACCAGGGGCACGAGACCGAGGCCACGCCTGAGGGTGTGGCGTACGCCACCACGCGCACGGTGGTGATCTCGTCGCTGGGGGTGCTGGCGATGGACTTCGTGTTGACGGCACTGATGTTCTCCACGCCCTGACGCCGGATACCGTTCACTCGCCTGCTCGCACTGCTATCTGGGAGAGACCAAGAATGAACAAGAGAAACATCGAGATCCTGGTGGGCTTCTTCGTCCTGCTGGGCATGGCCGGGCTGCTGTTCCTGGCCCTGAAGGCGGCCAATCTGGCCAGCTTCGGCGCGCGCGACGGCTACCAGGTGAGCGCACGCTTTGACAACATTGGCGGTTTGAAGCCCCGGTCGCCGGTGCGCAGTGCCGGTGTCACGGTGGGCCGGGTCACGTCCATCTCCTTGGATGCCAAGACCTTCCAGGGCGTGGTGACCATGGAGATCGACAGCGCCGTGCGCTTTCCCAAGGACTCCTCGGCCAAGATCCTGACGGCCGGACTGCTGGGCGACCAGTACATCGGCATCGAGCCCGGCTCGGCCGATCAGGACATGGCAGCGGGTGCGGTCATTCGCCAGACCCAGTCGGCCGTGGTGCTGGAAAACCTGATCGGCCAACTGGTCACCGGCAAGGCCGGCGAGGCGGCTGAGCAGGCGGGGCAGAAGAAGTGAGGTCCGCAGCTTCCTTGCGCCATGCGGCTGCTTTGGGTGTGTTGGCCGTGGCCCTGTTGGCGGGGCCTTCGCCGGCCCTGGCACAACTGACGACGGCCGCGGAGCGCCGCGCTCTGCCAGTCAAGGCCGATCCGCTGGAAGGCCTCAATCGCGGCATCTTCGCCTTCAATGAGGCGGTGGACCGTGCCCTGCTCAAGCCCCTGGCCATCGCCTACAAGACGGCCCTGCCCAGCCCCGTACGCACGGGTGTGGACAACGTGTTCGGCAATGTCGGAGACGCCTGGTCGGCGGTGAATCATCTGCTGCAGGGCAAGGTGAAGACCTCACTGGAGATGACGGTGCGGGTGACCACGAACACGGTGTTCGGCATCGGTGGTCTTTTCGATCTCGCGTCCGATGCGGGGCTGGAACGGCAGTCCGAGGACTTCGGCCAGACGCTGGGCAAGTGGGGCCTCGGGCCCGGGCCGTACCTGGTGCTGCCCTTCTACGGGGCGAGCTCGCTGCGTGACGCCGCCGCCCTCTCTCTTGACCTGAAGGCCAGCCTGCCCGGCATCGTGCAAGACGGCTCCTACCGCTGGGGCCTGACCACGCTGGAGCTGGTGCACGGGCGAGCCGACCTCTTGTCGGCCACCAGCCTGCTGGAGCAGGTGGCGCTGGACAAATACAGCTTTGTGCGTGACAGCTACCTGGCGCGGCGGCGCAATCAGGTACATGACGGTAACCCGCCGGAGGAGCCCGAGGAGGACGAGCCTGTGCCGCAGTCACCCCCGCAGACAGCTTCCCAGACACCCTCTACCCGGTGAACCGGATTGCCGGCTCATACGTTGAATGCTGATACGGCTTGCGTTGCAGGCCCTGAACCAAGGATCCCTATGTTCAAGACCTCGCTGAACAGCATCGATCGACGGACGGTCATCGGCACCATCGCGTCTGCCCTGGCCCTGACGGCGTGGTCGGCAGCGCACGCCCAGGCGGCGGCTGCCCCAGACGTCCTGGTGCGGCAGATCTCCACCGAGGTGATCGACACGGTCAAGGCCGACAAGGATATCCAGGCCGGCAACCTGAACAGGATCATCGCCCTGGTCGATGCCAAGGTCATGCCGCACGTGAACTTCCAGCGCATGACGGCCATCGCCGTGGGTCGGGCTTGGCGCACGGCCACGCCCGAGCAGCAGAAGCGCCTGCTTGACGAGTTCAAGACGCTGCTGGTGCGCACCTACTCCGGCGCGCTCACGCAGGTCAAGGACCAGACCGTGCAGCTCAAGCCGATGCGCGCTGCGGCGGATGACCCCGAGGTGGTGGTGCGCACCGAGGTCAAGGGCAAGGGCGATCCGATCCAACTCGACTATCGTCTTGAGAAGACGCCGGCGGGCTGGAAGATC
>CAISJH010000298.1 GCA_903885585.1 uncultured beta proteobacterium | reverse complement strand
TCCAGCCTCTGCAGACCCAATGTCTGCAGACGCCCCGAGCGCAACTCAAGAACATGCAATCCGACGTCCTGGGGGCGGAAAGTCTGGCCGCTGCGGAACACGAACGGCGCACCGGGAGCCGGCCGCTCGGCAAAGGTAGGCGACTCGTTCTCAGTGAGCAAGGCCGTCAGGTGCTGGGCCCACTGTGCAAGCCCGTCCTCCAAGGCGGTTCGCTGCCCGAGCGCCGCCAACGATTGAGGACTGTGACCGTCGATCAAGCAATCGTCGATGGCCACCGCGATGAGGGCGTGATCGACGTCGTTCTCAGTCCACCGCTTGCCGCACAGCACGATGCCCTCGTTGCAGCTGAACAGGTGTTGGCGGGCACCGGCGGGCCGTCCCTTGTCAATCCTGACGACGTAGATACCGACATATCCCTCCCTCAGAACCCAGACCCGGTCCGGGTCATCAAGCACCAGCACCTGCTGCGCCGACAACTGCAGGGGGATGGCTTCAGCACCTGGATCGATGGTGGTCATGTCAATGCGCCCTCAGGAGTTTGGCGTAGGCACCTTGCGCCTGCCAGAGCTCGTCGTGGGTACCGACCTCCCTGATCTTGCCCTTGTGCAGCACCACGATGCGGTCGCAGGTCCTCACGGTGCTCAAACGGTGCGCCACGATCAGGCACGAACATCCGCGACGGTTGACATTTCTCATGATGTTGGCTTCCGTCTCGGTGTCCAGCGCGCTGGTGGCCTCGTCCATGATCAGGAACGTGGGACGGCGAGCCAAAGCCCGTGCAATCTCCAGCCGTTGACGCTGTCCGCCACTCATGTTCGATCCCGCCTCATGGACGTTGGCCTGGAGGCCCCCCGGAAGCGCCATGACGAAGTCAAGCAGGTCGGCGTCTTCCAACGCCTCGAGCAGCCACTTGTCAGGAAGCGTCTCATCCCACAGCGACAGGTTCTCCCGGATCGTGCCCGGGAACATCAGGATGTCCTGCTCGATCATGGCCACTGAGTTGGACCACAGGATGGCATCAATGCCGTCGCGCGCTTCGCCGTCGAACAACACTTGGCCCTTCCAAGGCTCCACCAGGCCAGCGACGATGCGGCCCACGGTCGACTTGCCGGACCCGCTGCCACCCACCAAGGCCACGCGTTCGCCAGGTCGGATGTGAAGCTGGAAGTCCTGCACCAAAGGCTGGTCCAGCGGGTTGTAGCCATAGCTGACATCGATCAGCCGCACATCACCGTCCAGGCGAGCCTTCGCAAGTGCCCCCTGCGGCGCCAACGAAGCACCCCCGCCAAGCGGTAGAGCCTCAGCCTTCGGCTCGCCCACGGGGGCAGTACCCGCCTGGCGGGCCTTGCGGTTGTCGTCGATCGTGGGGTGTCCGATCACATCCTCAAGCCTGATGACAGCGCCGCGAAGCTGCTGCATCTGCACACTCAGGCCCAACAACGCGCCCATCGGTGCCAGGAACAGCGCCATCAAAGCGTTGAAGGCCATCAAGGTGCCGAACGTCATCTCGCCGTTCATCACCATGTAGCCGCCCAGCAGCAAAGTGATGGTGCTGA
>CAISJH010000297.1 GCA_903885585.1 uncultured beta proteobacterium | reverse complement strand
GCGGGGCGGGCCTTCGACCAGTTGGGTGGCTACGGGCTGGTGATCGGCGCCGGGGTGGCTCTGGCGGTGCTGGCCACGGTGGCCTCGGCGAGGGTGCGGACGGGGGCCATGGCTGGCAGGCCTGGCTGAACACCGTCCTCTGGCCATCGCCTTCCTGGCCCACGCCAGCACGCAGCGGGCGAGCAAGCTACTTCAAAAGAACGCCATCGTGCGCACCTCGATGCTCTCGCGCTTCATCGCACCGGGCGGCGTGGTGGGATCTTCGAAGGCCGTGTGGCCCATGAAGCGGGCGCGGCCATCGGTCTCGGAGTCATAGGTCTTGAGCAGCAGAGCCTGGCTGGCCTGCATCAAGGGAAAGTAGACCCAGCGGTGCCGCGGCGAGTGGCGCATGACATAGATCTCGCCCGTGCGCTCGCGGTACTTCAGCTCCATCCTGAGCATGTCCTGCTCGTCGTGGGTGGTGGCGTCACACATCGCCAGGGGCAGCTCCTCCACCTGCCGGTACAGGGGCTTCCACACGTTGAAAAACGCCACACGCCGGGCGAGCAGGGCGTCTGCCTCCTCGGGCAGCAGGTCACGCACCCGCTGCGGGCCGCTCTTGACCGTGTAGTCGCTATGCACCAGCATGACCGCCGGGCGCTGGATCTCCGTCTGCACCTTCAGATCCGCGGGCATGCGCTTGCGGATCGTGTGGTCGAACACCACCACGCGCTTGGCCCCGCTGTGGCGCTTCACGAAGTCGATGATCTGAGGGTAGAAGTCGGACTTGAGCGCCTGGTCGTCATCAAAGGCTTCGAAGCGGGCACCGAATTCGTGCAACTCGAAACCCTCTCGGTCTGCACTAAAGCGGTCGGCCAGGGGCCAGCCGTCCTCGATGGTCATCTCCCGGCTGTCCGTGCCCGGGGGATTGAGCTTCACCGTCGGGTCAGGCTCATAGAAGTAGTAATCCGGCGGGATGCCGTTGTCGACGGTGTAGTTCAGCGTCGCACACACGGAGCGGGGCTGTGTCATGGCGGTGTCTCCGATAGCCAGTCAGGCCTGCGGCGGGTGCTTGCGCCTGTGCCGTAGGCCGGATCGTCGCCGAGGCTCAGGCTGCAGGCGGGGTGGTGGTGAAGCCCTGGTAGACCGTGGTCTTCTTCCAGCAGGGAAGTTGTTCGACGCTGCGCGTCATCCAGCGCACGAGGTTCTGATGCTGGGCCAGGGGCAGCTGCTGCCAGCCGTGCAGGTGCATGGGTGCTGCCAGGGCGATGTCGGCGATGGTAGGGCCGGCACCGGCCACCCAGTCGCGCCCGGCCAGGCGCGCGTCCAGGATGCTGGCGAGCTTGTGGAACTGGGCCTCCTGGGCCTGCAGTACCGAGGCATCCGCACTGCCACCCAGCAAGGGCTTGACGCAGTTCTCCACCAGGAACACGTAGCAGCTGGGGAACCAGCTGGAGGACTCCCAGAGCAGCCAGCGGTTGACGTCGGCGCGGGTCTGCAGGTCACGGGGATAGACCGCGTCGTTGCCGCGCTTGTCGGCGGCGTATTGCAGGATGGCGTTGGACTCCCAGAGAACGAAGTCGCCATCCACCATCGCAGGGACAGACGCGTTCGGGTTCAGGGCCATGTAGGCCGGCTCCTTCTGCTGGCCGGTGAAGTAATCGACGTGAACCAGTTCATAGGGTTCGCCAATCAGGTCCAGCCCTGCAAGCACCTTGCGGCAGTTGACCGTGATCGGATCGGCATAGATCTTGAGCATGCTTGTCTCCTGGCCGCTTCCTGCGGCGCCGTGTTGGGGGAAAACCTCTCATCGCAACAGGCCCGGGCTTCTGGCGTCCCGATCTGACACTGCCTCGACCGGCTCAGTCTATGGATTGACGGCTCCGGATGCACCTGCTCGAATGCAAACTGTTTGTATCCCGAAAGGAAACAATGGCGCTGTCGACGGACATGCTGGAAGCGTTCATCAAGGTGGCCGAGCGGCTGTCGGTCAGCGCTGCGGCGAACGACCTCGACCTGGGCAAGGCCGTGGTCAGCAAGCGCGTGGCGCAGCTCGAGTCACGCCTGAAGGTCACGCTGTTCAGCCGCAGCACCCGCAAGATCGCGCTCACCCCGGCAGGGGAGGCCTACCTGGACTTTGCACGCCGGGCCCTGCGTGAAGTGGATGCGGCGGCCGAGCGCCTGCGGGAACTGCGCAGCGAGCTCAGCGGGCGAATCCGCGTCAGCGCCACGGTGTCCTGGGGGCAGCGTGTGCTGGCGCTGCACCTGGCGGAGTTTGTGCGCCTGCACCCGGCGGTGGAACTGGAGCTGAACCTGTCGGACCGGCTGGTCGACCTGGCCGTGGAGCGCACCGACCTGGCGCTGCGCTGGACGGCCGCCGCCGCCCCGCCCGGCCTGGTGGTCGAGCCTGCCGCCACCGTGCGCTGGCGGGTCGTGGCCGCGCCGGGCTACCTGGCCCAGGCGGGCACCCCGCGCAAGCCTTCGGACCTGGCGGCTCACGAATGCCTGTCGTACTGGCGCGAGACCTCCGACGACACCTGGGTGTTGGCCGACGCGCGCGGTCAACGGCACACCAACCAAGTGGGCGCGCGCTTTCATGCCAACGATGTGGAGGCGGTGACTGCGGCCGCGCTCGCAGGCCTGGGTCTGGCCCTGTTGCCAGACTACCTGTGCGAGCCGGCCCTGGCAGACGGCCGCCTGGTGCAGGTGCTCGAGCGCTGGGCACCCATCACGCGCTTCGGCACCCAGGTCACGCTGCTGGCCACCCCAGAGCGCCTGCGCATCGCGCGCATCCGCGCCTTGGCCACCTTCCTGCAGCAGCGTCTGCAGGGCGCGGCCTCAGCGCCGCGTGGCCGCTGAGGGGGGTGGGGCGCTCTGCCCTCGCCCCGGTCCGGTCCGGCGTTTTCTCGTGAGCCCTTCACAGGCCCTGATCGACGCCCAACACCTCATCGAGAAACGTCGCCACCACCGCGCCCACCTCGGCATCCCGGCCCTGGACATCGAGCGCGCGGCGGTCGGCGGCATAGAAGTGGCCCGCGCCCGGCACGGTCCAGGCCTGTGACATCACGCCCACCCGGCCGAAGTGCTCGTGCAGCCTGCCCGCCTGGCGCGCGATGTAGTCCAGATCGTGCTCGCCGGTGATGAACAGGGCCGGGGGCAGCGGCTGGCCCGGCACCACCAGGCGCACAAGGTCGTCGTCAGCCATGAAGCCCGACAGGCTCACCACGGCGGCCACGGGCGAGCGCTCACCGTACGCACAGCCCAGCGCAGTGCGGGCACCGGCCGAAAACCCACCCACCGCGATGCGCCCTGCATCCAGGCCCAGCGCTTGAGCGTTGGCCTGCAGGAAGGCCACGCTTTGCGCCATGTCGTCGGCCGCAGCCTCCATGCCGGCCCACACCATCTCGGCGGTCGCCGGCGGCAGCCCCAGCAGCTGGCGCACATGCGCCACACGCGACAGCGGGATGCCCTGGGGGTTGCCAATCACCGGCGTGACCCCGGGGTCCGGGTCTTCCTGCACCAGGCGGTAGTCGATGGACGCCGCCACGTAGCCGCGGCGCGCCAGGGCGGCGCAATAGGCCGACACCGGCGTGTTGCGCTGGCCTGCCTGCTCGAACTCGTCCTGGCGCTTGTCGCCGCGATGAAAGGCACCGCCAAAGGCCATCACCAGGGCGGGTCGGCGGTCTCCTGGCTGGCAATCCGAGGGCTGGTACAGGTCCAGCGTCAGTTCGCGGTCCTGCGGCTGGCTGTGGATGTGAACACGCGCCTGGCCGTAGACCAGGTCCCGCGTGATGCGCAGGCCCTCGGTCTCGCCGGTCCCGGAGGCGGCGCCGGTCCGGTCAGACCCTTCTGCCTCTTCGGCCCCGTCGTGGTGGTCGTTCACGTGGGTCACTCCCTCATACGGGCCAACGCAGGCGCGGCCGCGGCGCCCTGCTGCGCGGTGTCATTCCGGCTTGATGCCGGCCTTGCGCACCACCTCGGCCCACTGCGTCACCTCGCGACGCATCTGCGCCGTCCATTGCGCGGAGGTGAGCGCCGGCTCGATGGGCACCGAGCCGCCGTTGACGATGCGGTCACGCAGGTCGGGCCGAGCCAGCGCCTTGGCAAAGGCAGCGTTCAGGCGGTTCAGGGTGTCCGCGGGCGTGGCCGCAGGCGCAAAGGCGCCGTGCCAGCCCACGCCGTCGAAGGCGATGCCGGCCTCCACCAGGGTGGGCTTGTCAGCCAGGGCGGGCAGCCTGCGGGGGCCAGTGACCGCCAGGGCCTTCACCCGGCCCTGCTTGACCAAGGGCGTCATCGACACGGCGTCCAGCAGGCCGACGGCCACCTGGCCGGACAGGATGTCGGGCAGGGCCTGCATGCCGCCTTTGTAGGGCACGTGCGTCATCTGCACCCGGCCGAGCTGGTTGATGCTCTCGCCCACCAGGTGGGCCGGCGTGGAATTGCCGAAGGAGGCGAAGCTGACCTTGTCGCCGTCCTTGCGGGCCAGCGCCAGCAGGTCGGCGATGCTGTTCAAGGGGCTGTCGGGCTTGGTCACCACCAGCAACGGCACGATGGCGATCTGGGCCACGCCGGCAAAGTCCTTCACCGGGTCGTAGCCCGCGTTCTTGAACACCGACGGGGCGATGACGAAGGCCCCGGCGGTCAGCAGCAGGGTATGGCCGTCAGGCGCGCTGCGGGCCACCTCGGCCGCTCCGAGCGCACCCCCGGCGCCCGGGCGGTTTTCCACGATGACGGGCTGACCCAGGTCGTCCTTCAGCGGCTCGGCCAGCAGCCGCGCCATGATGTCCGTACCCCCGCCCGGCGGGTAGGGCACCACCAGACGGATGGGCTTGCTGGGAAAGCCCTGGGCGGCAGCAGCCGCTGCGCTGACGCACAGCACGCCAGCGGCGAGAACGCGGAAGAGGTGGTGCAGGAACATGGGCGACCCTTTGCGGCAGATGGCACGACAGATCCCGGATTCTGAGCCCTGGCCGTCGTCGCGTTCACGGCGGTCACGGGACCTCATGCGATTTCGCCACTGCTTGGATCTACCAACTCGCCCCGAACTGCCGGCGCAGCTCCTCGATCTCTGGCTCGCCCAGCGGCAGCGGGCCGGGCTGGCACATCAGCCAGAGGCGGGCGGTCTCTTCCAGTTCTTCCAGCACTCCGCTGGCCTGCGCCGGGCTGTCGTGCCAGACGTTAGGGCCCAGGCGGTCCAGCATCACGG
>CAISJH010000296.1 GCA_903885585.1 uncultured beta proteobacterium | reverse complement strand
GGGTTGGCCCTCCAGGGTAAGCACACGGCCCCCAGCGGACTGCAGCACGGCCTGGCCGGCGGCAGTGTCCCACTCCATGGTGCGGCCCAGGCGCGGGTAGAGGTCAGCCTCTCCTGCAGCCAACAGGCAGAACTTCAGTGATGAGCCGATACCGCGATGGTCCGCCACGGGCAGGCTTGCCCGGCGGCTGGCCAGGAAGGCTTGCATCGCCTGATCATCACCGTGCGAGCGGCTGCCCACCACGGTGATGCCCTGGGGCGGTGCTGCGCGGGCAGCAATGGGTTGCCACGGTGCACCTCGCTCGGGCAGGGACAACGACGCATCAGCCCAGGCCTCACCCGGCGCCCAAGTTGCCCGCCATGCGCCCTGCCCTGCCACGCCGAGGTACAGCGCCGGGCCCTGAGGCAGCGCCGGCGCCAGCACCACGCCCAACACGGGCCGGCCACCCTCCACCAGCGCGATGTTGACCGTGAACTCCCCGTTGCGGGCGATGAACTCACGCGTGCCGTCCAGCGGGTCCACCAGCCAGAAGCGCGCGCCCTCGCCTACCTGTACCCCCACACCCCGGCTCACCGCCTCCTCGGCCACCACAGGCAGGCCTGGCGTCAGCGCAGCCAGACCCTCCAGGATGCAGGCCTCAGCCTGCTCATCAGCGAGGGTGACGGGCGAAGCGTCGGCCTTGTACATGACCTGGGCGCCAGCACGGGCCTGGTAGACCGACATGACCACTCGGCCGGCCTTCAAGGCCAAATCGGTCACAGCGCGGGCAAGCGCCATCAACTCTGGGGCGCCCATGCCTGAACAGGGGTAACGGGATGGTCCGTCATCATTCATTAGAGTATTATTCTATAAATCTACAAAACATCTTAAAACTTTAATTTTATGGAGTCTGTTCCGTCCCTCCAAGCCGAGACCTTGCCATTGCCTGCCCTGAACGCACGGCGGCGGCAGGCGGTGGCCTTGCGCCTGGAGGGCCATACGCTGCAGCAGGCCGCGCAGGCCAGCGGGCTGAGCGTGCCCACCGTGGTGGACGCGCACAAGGCATGGAAGCATGGTGGGTGGGACGCAGTCGATGTGCGGCCCCGCGGCAGAAAGCCCAGCGGTGAGCGTGCGCTCACCTCTTCGGAGGAGCTTCAACTGATCGCCGAGTGGTCACAGCCCAGCGCCGGGGTGTGGAGCCTGCGCAGGGCTTGTGCTCTGGCGCGAAGCCTGTACCCCAGCCTGGAGGCCCTGGCTCCCAGTCAGCTGGAGCCCCTGGTGTCGCGTTTGCTGAACCGAGCAGATCTGATCCCCCCTGACACCTGGGACGCCTGGCGGCGCGTCAAGCAAGGCCCGCTGGCGCAATGGCAGGCGGTGGAGCTGCCAAGCCTGCGCCGGTTGGCGAACGAGGCCGACGCCGCACTGATGGCCTTGTCTGAAAGAAGCCTGGGCGACAGCGTCAGGAGCCAACTGGCAGCGCACTCCGGCCGCGGCACTGCGTCCTGGCGCATCACGGCGGGATGGCCCACCGAGTCTGACTGGACGGCCTTCTGGCAGGGGCTTAGGGAGGAAGTGGGTCGCCCGCTGTGGCTGCTGACCGACAACCCCTGGCTGGGCCGACGGCCCGCCTTGGCGGCGTGGCTTGCCGAGAACGGAGGCGCGGTGCGCCTGATCCACCCCCCGGCTCAGCGCCCCAGTGTCCCGGACCCGCCGGTCTTCGACCCCCTGTGACGCACTAGTTGACTGAACAAGCCACTGCCCTCGCATGAACACCATGAGCTCCGGAACACCCCCTAGCCCCAACCCTGGCAGCACGCCGGCGCAAGCAAGCCTGCGCACCCATTTGCAGCAACTGGAGGCCGAGAGCATCCACATCCTGCGGGAGGTGGTGGCGGAGGCCGAAAACCCCGTGATGCTGTACTCCATCGGCAAGGACAGCGCCGTGATGCTGCACCTGGCGATGAAGGCCTTCTACCCGGCACGGCCACCCTTCCCTTTGCTGCACGTGGACACACGCTGGAAGTTCCGCGACATGTACGCCTTCAGGGCGCGTATGGCCGAGGAGTCGGGGATGCGGCTGCTGGTGCACATCAACCCCGACGGCGTGGCCCGCAACATCAACCCCTTCACTCACGGCTCGGCATTGCACACCGACATCATGAAGACCGTGGGCCTGAAGCAGGCGCTCGACGATCATGGCTTTGATGCAGCCTTTGGCGGTGCGCGCCGTGACGAGGAGAAGAGCCGCGCCAAGGAGCGGGTGTTCAGCTTTCGCTCGGCCCAGCATCGCTGGGACCCGAAGAACCAGCGCCCCGAGCTCTGGCATCTGTACAACGCGCGCAAGCACAAGGGCGAGTCCATCCGCGTGTTCCCGATCTCCAACTGGACGGAGCTGGACATCTGGCAGTACATCTACCTGGAGAACATTCCCATCGTGCCGCTGTACTACGCGGCGCCTCGCCCGGTGGTGGAGCGCGACGGCACGCTGATCATGGTGGACGATGAGCGCATGCCGCTGCACCCGGGCGAGGTGCCGATGATGAAGAAGGTGCGTTTCCGCACGCTGGGCTGCTACCCGTTGACAGGTGCGGTGGAGTCCGAGGCAGACACCCTGCCCGCCATCATTCAGGAAATGCTGATGACCAAGAGCAGTGAACGCCAAGGCCGTGTGATCGACCACGACAGCGCAGCCTCGATGGAAAAGAAGAAGCAGGAGGGGTACTTCTGATGAGCCACGCATCTGACCTGATTGCCACCGACATCCAGGCCTACCTCCATGCGCACCAGCACAAGGGGCTGCTGCGCTTCATCACCTGCGGCAGCGTGGACGATGGCAAGAGCACCCTGATCGGGAGGCTGTTGTATGAGTCCAAGCTGCTGTTCGAGGATCAATTGGCCGCGGTGCAGGCTGACTCGCGCAAGTGGGGCACGCAAGGCGAGCAGATCGACTTCGCCCTACTGGTAGACGGCCTGGCCGCCGAGCGCGAGCAGGGCATCACGATCGACGTGGCCTACCGCTTCTTCTCCACCGACAAGCGCAAGTTCATCGTGGCCGACACCCCCGGGCACGAACAGTACACGCGCAACATGGTCACGGGCGCCTCCACGGCAGACGCCGCCGTGCTGATGGTGGACGCGCGCAAGGGCCTGCTCACCCAGACGCGCCGGCACAGCCTGCTGATGAGCCTGCTGGGCATACGCCACGTGCTGGTGGCCATCAACAAGATGGACCTGGTGGACTACTCACGCGCTGTGCACGACCGCATCGTGGAAGACTACCGGGCCTTTGCGCAGCCGCTGGGCTTCGAGAGCATCACCTTTGTGCCGCTGTCGGCCTTCAAGGGCGACAACGTGGTCGAGCCCAGCGCCCACACCGCCTGGTACCGCGGGCCCACGCTGATGGGCTGGCTGGAGACGGTGCCGGTGGACGCCACGCGCCTGCAGCGCGGGCCGCTGCGCTTTCCCGTGCAGTGGGTGAACCGACCGAACCTGGACTTTCGCGGCTTTGCCGGCACGCTCGCCGGCGGGCGGGTGGCGGTGGGTGAGCGCATCCGCGTACAGCCCTCTGGGCGTGAGAGCACGGTCAAGCGCATCGTCACGCGCGACGGTGACCTGGAGTGCGCCGTTGCGGGCGACGCGGTGACGCTGCTGCTGGCCGACGAGATCGACATCTCACGCGGGGACATGATCTCGGCCGCCTCGGCGCCGGCGGAGGTGGCCGACCAG
>CAISJH010000295.1 GCA_903885585.1 uncultured beta proteobacterium | reverse complement strand
GGTGGCCGAGGTCGACCGGATGATGACCAACCTGAATCTGGTGGCTGCGGGTGTGGGCCTGTCCGTGGTGCCCGCCTCCATGCGGGGCGCGCACCCCACCGCGGTGGTGTACCGACACCTGGCCGGCGATGCGGGGCTGGAAGCCCCGATGACGCTCGCCTGGCGCGAGGAGGATGCCCTGGGCCCTACGGCGACTCTGCTGAACCTGATGCGGGAAACCGCCCGTAACTGGCCCTCACAAGTGGGCACCTCAGACAGCTCCGCTTCGACAAGACGGGCCAGGCCGAGACCTTCGGACGCCACAGTGGCCCCACAACAAGCTGCATCGTGGGCCTCTTCGTGACGCGCGAGCCACAAGGAGCCGCCCCGGTCCGCCCGGCGAAGGTGTGCGTTGGGCTGTCACGCCGGGAGGCCCTTGGCCTCCTGACCGGGCTGTCATCAACCACCGCATGGGCCGAGCGCCCGCCCGCGCCCACCGCCTGGCCCGCACGCGCGATCCGGTTGATGGTGGCGTACCCGCCCGGTGGCATCAGCGACCGCGTGGCACGGTCACTGGCAGAGCCGCTGTCAGCTCGAATGGGCGTGCCGGTCCTCGTGGAGTACAAGCCAGGCGCCGCAGGCAGCCTGGCGCTGGAGCAGTTGACACGGCACCCTGCTGACGGCCATCTGCTGGTCTTCAGCGCCATCACACCCCTGGTGGCACCTTCGTCACCACACCGCGCTGAAGCGGTGCGCGGCGTCGAGCCGGTGGCGTCCGTCATGGAAATCCCCGTGTTGGTGGTGGGTACACCCGCCCTGACGAGCCGCCGTTTCGAGGGCCTGCTGCAGCAGGCGCGCGCCACACCGGGCGGCGTACGGTGGGCCAGTTCAGGGGTGGGCACCACCGGTCATTGGGTGCTTGAGCTGGTGGGCCAGGCAGCAGGGGTGGAGTTTCAGCATGTGCCCTACAAGGGTGGAGGCGAGCAGATCCAGCAGGCCCTGAGCGGGCAGTTCGAGGTGTTGTCCACCAACCTGGCACCTGCGCCCGTGAAATGGGTGCAGGCCGGTCGCCTCAACGCGTTGGGGGTGGGAGCCTCCAGCCGCCCACCGGTGATGCCCGACGTGCCCACGCTGGCCGAACTGGGCTTTGCTGGCGCCAACCTGAGTTCGATCTTCGGTCTGTTTGCCGCCCCAGGAACGCCTGCGGTCCTGCTTGATCGCCTCAACAAAGAGCTGAATGCGGCCATCGTGCAGATCGGGCTGCAGCAGGAGTTGGCCAGCGTGGGCAGCCTGGTTCGCCAGGGCGATCGGTCATCGTTTGCGGCCGTCATCGCGCAGGAGGTACGCACGCTGGGGTCGCTCAACGCCGCAGGACGTACCGGGGCGACCCGGTAGCCCAAGCTCACTGCGCGCGAAGGCTGCGGCCGTCCACCTGGAAAAGCGCTCTGCCCGTTGGCGCCTTTCTGAGGTCATGAGGAGCGTGGTCAGAACAGGGTGCCGTCGCTGTCGATCTTCAGCGGCGGCGCCGTACCCACACCCGCACCAAGCCCCAGCGCCCCAAGCAGACCCGCCACCCAGGCCCCGCCTTCCAGCCCGCGCGGCGGGAGCCCCGGCGGCAGGGACTGGTCCAGCGCCTGGCGCACCAGCACCGCCAGCTCATCCATCAGCGTCACGGTCAGGGCACGCCACTCCACCACGAAGTCGCTGGACGGCCTGTAGGTCTTGATCAGGTCGCTCGAGTGGCGCGGCACGATCACGCCAGCGTCCAGCAGCAGGCCTCCAAGGCCTTGCTGCTCCGGCACGGCGGTGAGAGCGTCCAGACCCGTGACCTCGATGCCGGCCCAGGCCAACGGCTCCGCCAGCGACCAAGTCAACCACTGACCGAGCATGTGCAAGGGCACCCAGCCCGACGTGGCCCGGTCGGACCGCGCCTGGGGCCGCGCGGCGCCGGGGTCGGCCAGTTCATCGGTCACACCGATGTCGGCCCCCGCCCAGAGATGCGGCCACACATCACCGGCCGGCAGCCCGAGCACACGGCTGCCGCTGGCCCAGATGGGCGCACAGGTGGTCAGCAACTCGCGCAGGAGCTCCACCGCGGTCACGGTGTGACCCTCACCAGCGCCAGTGAATCTGTCGATCAACCGCGCTGGACGTGCCAAGCCGCCGTGCCTCTCGGCCTGCTCTTGCAGCACCTCACCCAAGCGGGTGAGCACCGCGGCCCGGGCCTCCAGCCCTGGCAGCGGGTTGGAGGGGCTGGAGTGGAAGACGGCACGCAAGGCGGCGGTGTCCATGCGCTTGAGCGCCAGCGCGTCCACGCGCAGCGGGTCAGCAGGGTCGGAGGAGAAGACGCCAGCCACAAAGGCCCGAAAGCTCGCCACGGCCAAGCCTTCGGGGCCACCGAGGGTGGCGGGCTGCCGCAGTTTGGGCTGTGGATCTCCGGCCGGAGCCTCGGTGGCGGGTGGCTCGGTGGCGGGCGGCTCGGTGGTGTGCAGCGCGGTGTTGGGGGAATCGGAAGTCACGGGGTCGGTGGCGGCGACTTCCGCGGTAGTGGCGGGTTTTTCGGCCTCTGCGTTGGCGGCTGGCGCCTTGCCGGCGGCAGCCCCCAGCATGGCGAGCAGGTCTTCGCCTTTCTGGCGGTGCACGGGCAGGGCGAGGGCGTCCAGCTCCGGCCGCTCCGCATAGCGCCACACCGTGCCCGCCCCAGCACCCAGCAGCACACTCACCACGGTGAGGTCGATGTGGGCGCGCAGCCTCTCGGCCGGCGATCGCTGCGCCAGCAGCGCGTCCAACTCGCCTTTGCGGTCGATTCCACCAGCCGCAAATCGACTCCACTGGCCATGGTGGGGCACCTTCAGGTCGGCCAAGCGCTCGCGCGCCAGCGCCGCCACGCGGTGCGCAAGGTCGGGCAAGCGGCTGCGGTCCAGCTTGAAGTAGCCCGAGCGGCCGTCCGCTACGGCCCGGGTCACGGCCGCGCACCGTGCGCGGATGGTCGCAGGCTCGCGCAGAGCCCCTAAGGGGTCACGAAAGTTCATGGGGTCCTTGTTCAACTGTGCCTCGGAAGCAGACGCGGGGCCGCTCCCGGTCTTCTTGCGCGCCTGCCGCGGCTGGAAAGGGTCAGGCACGAACCCTTCGAGTGACTCAGGAGCATAGCGAGTGGCGGTCCGGCAAAGGCCATGCGCGGATCAGGGCCTGGGCTTCCTGGCGCACCAAAGGCGCCAGGAATGAGGCCTGCGCAGCCTGCAGCGACATCTGCTGCAGATCATCCCAGCCCAGGCCCGCCTCGGCCACCAGCAAGGCGGCCTCGCGGCTGGCACTGGTGCGGGACATCAACCGGTTGTCGGTGTGGAAAGACAAGGACACGCCGGCCCGCCACAGCGCCCGGATGGGGTGCGCGGCGATGGACGCGGCAGCGCCCGTCTGCACATTGCTGGTGGGGCACACCTCCAGGTGCAGGCCTCGCTCGCGCACTTCCTGCAGCACGGCGGCGGCCTGCGGACCCTCCATCAAGTCGGCCAGCCGAACGCCGTGCCCCACGCGGGCGGCCCCCAGGCGGACCGCCTCCAGCACGCGCAGGCCTTCGTCGGCCTCGCCGGCGTGCAGGGTCAGCGGGAGGCCCGCCTCAAGCAGGCGCTGCAACAGGGTGGCGTGGCGCGTGGCGGGCCAGCCGGCTTCCGGGCCGGCCAGGTCAAATCCGACGACGCCGCGGCCGTACCAGCGCAAGGCCAGCTCGGCAGCGCGCGCGATCTGCGCGTCGCTTTCCTGACGCATGGCGCAGACGATCAGGCCACTGGGTAGGGGGCTGCGCGCCAGGCCCGTCAGCAGAGCCTCGACGGCGGCATCGCCCGCCACACCCAGGGGCTCGAACAACAGCGGCGCGATGCGGAACTCCGCCAGCACGCAGCCGTCCAGGCGGGCGTCTTCGGCGGCCTCGAAAGCCACGCGCTCCAGCGCCTGAGGCGACGCCATGGCAGCCACGGTCAGCGCGAAGCCCTTGAGGTACTCCACCAGCGAACCCGCATGAGCGCGCTCATCAAACCAGCGCACCAACCCAGGCACATCGGCCGCAGGGGCGGGCAGGCCACGCTCGGCCAGCAGCTCCAGCAGGGTGGCCTCGCGCAGGCCGCCATCCAGGTGCTCGTGCAGCAGCACCTTGGGCAGGGTGCGGGCGACGCTGATCAGATCTTGAAAGGTGAAGGTGCTCATGGGAATTCATGCCGGGATGGCAAGGCTCAGAACCGGTCTGCCCGGTAGGGCCCAGGGTCGATCGCAGGCGTTCTGCCGGCCAGCAGGTCCGCCACCAACTCGGCGGTGGCGGGCGCGGCGGCGAGGCCGACATGGCCATGGCCGAAGGCGTGGACGATGTCGGGATGCTGGGCCGAGGGGCCGATCACGGGCAGGCCGTCGGGCGTGGACGGGCGGTGGCCCATCCAGCGCGAGGCCGGTGCCGCTGCGGACGCTGCCCGGCCTTCTGCGCTGCAGGTTTCCGGGGCTGCCGACGCCAGGCCGGGCCGGGGCCCTGCCCGCAGCGCCGGAAACATCTGCCGCGCAAAGCGCGTCAGCAGATCGGCGCGGCGCCAATCCGGGGGTGCGCTCACCTCAGCCAATTCCACCTGCCCGGCCACGCGCAGGCCGCCGCGTGTGGGCGTCAGGGCCATCTTGCCGTCTGAGGGCATCACGGGCAGGCTCAGGCGCACGGGCGCGTCCGGCCACACCACGCGGTAGCCGCGCTCGCTGGCCAGCGGGATCCGGTCACCGGCTTGTCGCGCCAGCTCCGCCGAGGCGATGCCGGCGCAGATGATGGCGCGCTGACACGCCACGTCACCCGCATCAGTGCGCACCGCCACCAGCCGCTTACCCTGCGGGCCCGGCCCGAAAGCGAAGCCCAGGGCCCGCGCGGGCACCAGCCGCGCACCGCCGGCCTGCGCCTGCCGCACCAGGGCGGAGACGTAGGCGCCAGGGTCCAGACAATGCGCGCCCGCCGCCACCAGCAAACCCAGCCCGTAGTGAGCTTCGACATCCGGCACCTGCGCGCGCAGGGCCGCACCGTCCAGTTCGCGCGCCAGCACGCCGTTGTCATGCCGCAGTCGCCAGGACAGCGCCTCGGCCTCGAACGCGGCGCGGTCCGGATAGAGGTAGAGCAAGCCGCGCTGCACCACCAGCCCGGCCGCGCCCGTCTGCGCGGCGGCACGCAGGTGGCGCTCGGGTGCGTCGCGCAGCAACGCCGACAAGGCCCGGGCCGTGGCCTGCACGCGGGGGAGCGAATGCCCGGCCCACCAGAAACGCAGCAGCCAGGGCAGCAAGGCCGGTAGCGCCCGCCAGCGGATGACCAGCGGCCCGGACCGGTCACTCAGGTAGCCAGGCAGCTTCTTCCACAGCCCTGGCGTGGACATGGGCACCACCGAGGCCGGGCTGATCCACGCCCCGTTGCCAAAGCTCGCGGCCTGCTCGCCGCCGGGCTCGCCTGGTTCGATGAGGGTGACGCGGTGTCCATCGCGCAGCAGCGCCCCTGCGGTCATCGCACCGACGATCCCCGCCCCAATGACGGCGACATCGCGGCCTCCGCGCGCCGGGTGATCAGCAGAATCGACGGGGCGGGACACCATCTGCAGATTCTGCATGCCCGCCAGATCCAGGTACTGCGCGCGATACTGAACGTTGACGTTACAGCGCTCCTCAGCCCGCCCCGGTCGCCTCATGCTCATGCCGCAAGAACTCATCCGCGCCAAGCGTGACGGCCTGCCTTTGAGCGACGCGCAGGTGCAGGCCTTCGTGCAGGGCCTGGTCGACGGGCGCTTTGCCGATGCGCAGGCCGGAGCGATGGCCATGGCCATTCTGCTGCGCGGCATGAACCGCACCGAGACGGTGGCCCTCACCCAAGCCATGACGCACTCCGGCCGTGTGCTGGACTGGCGCCACGGCCCCTGGCGCAAGGCCGTGGGCCAGCGGCCCGTGATCGACAAGCACTCGACAGGCGGCGTAGGCGACAAGGTGAGCCTGATGTTGGCGCCGCTGCTGGCGGCCTGCGGCGCGGCCGTGCCCATGATCAGCGGGCGAGGCCTGGGCCACACCGGGGGCACGCTGGACAAGCTGGAAGCGCTGCCGGGCTACAACACCACGCCCGACGACGCGCGCTTTCAGC
>CAISJH010000294.1 GCA_903885585.1 uncultured beta proteobacterium | reverse complement strand
TCTTCAGCCGTCATGTGCCCACCCGCCGTTTCGCTCAAGCGATCTGGGCCGCGGCCACGGGGCCGACACCGCCGCGCGCGCCCGGAGTCACACTGCCAAAGCGCTGCGCAAACACCTCGGGCAGCGGTCGCGCGTCTCCGGGCGCCAGCCACAAGCGCAGCAAATGGCGCTGCCGCTCGGGCTCGGACCAGTTCTCGAAGGCGGTACGGTCGTGCAGCAGGGTGTGGTTGTGCACCAGCTGGATGTCGCCGCGCTGCAGTGTCATCAGGAAGTTCAGCGCCGGGTCGTTGGCCAGGGCGTCCAGCAGGTCCAGGGCCTGGTGCCAGTGCTCGTCCAGCCGCGGGGCGTCCTCGAAGCGCTGTGCGGACTCGATGTACTGGCGCTGATAGATGGCCGACATGCCACCCGCATGCCAATTGAACACCGGGATGGTGAAGAAGGGCTTCTGCCCCAGTGGCACCTCACCGCGTCGGTCCGTGGCCACGGGCTGCAGCAGCAACGCGGCCAGGTCCGGCCGCCGCTGGCGCATCTCGTTCCAGATCGTGTTGGAAGACACCAGGGCGGAGTCGCCGCCCGAGCGGGCCACTTGCAGGCACAGCAGCCCCACGATGTCGCAGGAGTCGGTGTGGAAGGTCTGGCGCTCGGCCGTCTGGTAAATGCGCACGTTGGGGTCGTCAGACCGCAGCCCCAGGTCGCGCACGTGGCCCAGCAGGTGGCCCTGGGCGTTCTGTGTGCGCGCCGCGCCAAAGTGCGTGCCGATGCCGTAGAACGCCGCCGCGCTCAAGTCTTCAGGCCAGTCTTCCACGGGCAGGCCCCTCAAGAGAGCAAAACCGCGCCCGTTCAGCACGTCCCGGCGGATGGCCGCCAGCCTCGGGCCCAGGTGGGGCAGGGGGAAGTGACCGGGCTGCAGGCCCGAGAGGTCGCGCCCGGCCCAGGGGCGCGCGGCTTGCTCCACCTCGGCAATCTCCTGCGCGCTCAAGGGGTGGATCCAGTCCTGGCGCCGCGCCATCTCAGGGCCGTACCAGACGGAGGGGCCGTCGAGCAGGGGAGGCAGGTCAGCCGTGGCATCGGCCCGGGCTTGTTCTTCTTGCATGGCGCCACTATAGGGCGGGGTGGATATCGGCTGGAGCTGGACGTGGCAAGGTTGGCCGCGTCGCCACGGCAGAATGCCGCGCCACCATGACCGTTGAATCCGTCCGCCAATTCTTTGCCGACCGCGCTCAGCCCGTGCAGATCATCGAGCTGGACGTCAGCACCGCGACCGTGGCCCTGGCGGCCGAAGCCCACGGCGTGGAGCCGGGGCGCATTGCCAAGACGTTGGCCTTTCGCTTGGCCGATGGCAGTGAGGTGCTGTTGGTGGCTCGCGGAGACGCCCGCATCGACAACCGCAAGTTCAAGGACGAATTCGGCAAGGGCAAGATGCTGCCGCCTGATGAGGTGGCCCACATCACGGGCCATCCTGTGGGCGGGGTGTGCCCTTTCGGCCTCGCTCACGCGTTGCCGGTGTGCCTGGATGTGTCGCTGCAGGCTTTCGATGAGGTGCTGCCGGCCGCCGGCTCGGTCAACAGCGCCTTGCGCATCAGCCCGGCGCGCATGGCCGAACTGACGGGCGGCCGCTGGGTGGACGTGTGCCAGCCGTTGCAGGTGCAGACCGGGGCCACTCAGTAATGGGGCGGCATTTCATCGCGCAGGCTGCGGAATCCCGGCGCCTCTGAGGCCACGGCCTGCTGTTTGAGCCTGGTGACTTCGCGCACCAGCAGGTCGATCTGACCCTGTTGGCGCACGATCACCTCATTCAGCTGCTCCAGCAAGTCTTCGCTGAAGGCCGACTTTTCTTCCAGCCGGGTGATGCGGCCCTCCAGGGCCTGCCCATCGGCCGGGCTCACCACACTTCTCACCAGGCGCCGACGTTGGGCATGGACGCCCAAGGCTCTGCTGGCGGCCTGGCGCCACCGGCCTGCAGCAGTTCGATGGAGATGCCATCGGGCGAGCGCACAAACGCCATGCGGCCGTCACGTGGCGGGCGGCTGATGGTCACGCCGTGGTCCACCAGGCGCTGGCAGGTGGCGTAGATGTCGTCTACCGCATAGGCGATGTGGCCGAAATTGCGCCCGCCGGTGTAGACCTCGGCCGTGCCGTCGGGCGCAGGCCAGTTGTAGGTGAGCTCGATCTGGGCGCTGTGGTCACCCGGGGCGGCCAGGAAGACCAGCGTGAAGCGGCCGGCCTCGTGGTCGCGCCGTGACAGCACGTCCATGCCCAGGGCGTCTCGGTAGAAGGCCAGCGAAGCTTCGATGTCGGTCACGCGGACCATGGTGTGGAGGTACTTCATAGCCTCCATTGTGGGCCCCTTCACGCCCAAGTGAAGTCGATGGAATCGACGCCTCAGCCGACAGCCTTGTAGGAATTTGTCTGACACGCCGCATGGCGCCGCGCCGACTCAAGCCGCGGAATGTGGCCGATATCCGGTTCTTCTCATCGTTTTCAGAATTCGTTCCATGCCGGGTCGAGAGATCAGCACCGGAAAGACAGGCCAGAAGAAAGGCCTGATCGACCGAAGCAGATCAGACGACCAGACCAACGAAACCGAAGACAGACACCAGGAGCCCCACATGACCACCGAACAGATCCTCAGCGAAATCCGCGAAGCCAACCTGTCGTACCTGATGCTGGCCCAGAGCCTGATCCGCGCCGACCGCGAGCAAGCCCTGTTCCGCCTGGGCGTGAGCGAAGACACGGCCGACATCCTGGCCACCCTCAGCCCCGCCCAGATCATGAAAGTGGCCAGCGGCAGCACGCTGCTGTGCCAGTTCCGCATGAACGACGACATCGTCTGGAACCTGCTGACCAACCACGGCAAGGTGGGCAGCGCCGCCAACGACGGTGTGAGCCGCCTGCACGCCAGCATCGTGATGGCCGGCCGCCACCAAGAAGCCGCCTGAAGCACCCGCATCGCTCGCCTTCCTCTTCAACACCGCACACCGCAGATTCCAGGAGCACACCATGGCCCGCACCAAGAGCATCCTCACTGAAGCCCGCCAGATCGAGACTGCGGTGGAGCTCATCAAGCTCGGCGCGCGCTTGCAGGTGCTGGAGAGCGAGACCGACATGAGCTACGAGCGCCTGCTGCGCCTGTACAAGGAAGTGGCGGGCAAGAGCCCGAGCAAGGGCCAGCTGCCGTTCTCGACCGACTGGTTCATGACCTGGCAGCCCAACATCCACTCGAGCCTCTTCCTGAACATCCACGAGTACCTGAACAAGGCCGCGGCGATGGAGGAGATCGACACCGTCATCAAGGCCTACAAGCTCTACCTGGAGCAGGTGCAGGCCCAAGGCCTGGAGCCGCTGCTGTCCGTCACCCGGGCCTGGCGCCTGGTGAAGTTCGTGGACAACGGCATGCTGACCATGACCAAGTGCACCTGCTGCGGTGGCCACTACGTGACCCACCCGCACGAGATTGCCAAGCACTACGTGTGCGGCCTGTGCAACCCGCCCGCCCGTGCTGGCAAGGGCCGTGCTACCGGCGCTCTGCGCATCGGTGAGGCCGTGGCCCTGGCTGAGGGTGCCGACGTGGACGCCGACGACGTCGAGTTCGAGGACACCCAGTTTGGTGATTTGGTGGAT
>CAISJH010000293.1 GCA_903885585.1 uncultured beta proteobacterium | reverse complement strand
CATCGTCAGGAACCAGGGCACCATCTTCCTGGGCGGGCCGCCGCTGGTGAAGGCCGCCACCGGCGAGATCGTCAGCGCCGAGGATCTGGGCGGCGCCGATGTCCATTGCCGCGTTTCCGGTGTCACCGATCACTATGCCCAGGACGACGTCTTCCCCGACCGCGAGCATTTCGGCCGCATCTTCTACAACCAGGCCAACATGAGCGCCCAGGGCATTCCGCAGATCGCGGTGGTCATGGGTTCCTGCACGGCCGGCGGCGCCTATGTGCCGGCCATGAGCGACGAGACCATCATCGTGCGCAACCAGGGCACCATCTTCCTGGGCGGGCCGCCGCTGGTGAAGGCCGCCATCGGCGAGGTGGTGAGTGCCGAGGACCTGGGCGGTGGTGACGTGCACACCCGGCTGTCGGGCGTGGCCGACCACCTGGCCGACAACGACACGCACGCCCTGGCCATCGCCCGCTCCATCGTCGCCAATCTCAACTGGCGCAAGCCCGAGCAGATGCGCCTGGCCGAGCCGCAGGCCCCGCTGTTCGACGCGCAGGAACTCCACGGCATCGTGCCCACCGACGCGCGCAAGCCTTACGACGTGCGCGAGGTTATCGCGCGCCTCGTTGACGGCAGCGTGTTCGACGAGTTCAAGGCGCGCTACGGCGCCACGCTGGTCACCGGCTTTGCGCACATCGAAGGGCAGCCGGTGGGCATCGTGGCCAACAACGGCGTGCTGTTCAGCGAGTCGGCGATGAAGGGCGCGCACTTCATCGAGCTGTGCTGCCAGCGCCGCGTGCCACTGATCTTTCTGCAGAACATCACCGGGTTCATGGTCGGGCGCAAGTACGAGGCCGAGGGCATTGCCAAGCACGGCGCCAAGATGGTGACGGCGGTGGCCACGGCCACGGTGCCCAAGTTCACCGTCATCATCGGCGGCAGCTTCGGCGCGGGCAACTACGGCATGTGCGGCCGCGCCTACTCGCCGCGCTTCCTGTGGATGTGGCCGAACGCGCGCATCTCGGTGATGGGCGGCGAGCAGGCCGCCAGCGTGCTGGCCACCGTCAAGCGCGACGGCATCGAGGCCAAGGGCGGGCAGTGGACGCGGGAGCAGGAGGCAGCCTTCAAGCAGCCCATCCTCGACCAGTTCGCCCACCAGGCCCACCCCTATTTCTCCAGCGCCCGACTCTGGGACGACGGCGTGATCGACCCGGCCGACACCCGCCGCGTGCTGGCCCTGGCCCTCAGCGCCAGCCTGAACGCGCCCATTCCCGAGAGCCCGAAGTTCGGGGTCTTCCGGATGTGACTCTTTGGGTGTACGATGTGTCATTTATATCCACACCATACACATCATGCGCACCAACATCGATATCGATGACGAGTTGATGGCTCGCGCGATGCAGGCCGGCCCTTTCAAGACCAAACGCGAGGCCGTCGAGGCGGGCCTGAAGCTGCTTGCGCGCCAGGCTGCCTACAAGGAGATCCTGAAGTGGCGCGGCAAGCTCAAGTGGGAGGGTGACGAGTCCATCGACTGGACCAAGGCGCCTGCAGAGGCTGTCAAAGTGGTGTCAGTCCAGGAGCCGACATCACCGCCCTACGGTTCGGCCGGTAAAGCAGCGGCCGGGCCTGCCGTGGCCGATGCCCAGGCCAAACCGGCTGCTGGACGCAAGCGCCGTGCTGGTCGTTGATTCCAGTGTCTGGATCGACTTCTTCAACGATGTCGATCACCCCTCGGTGGAGCACCTGGCCAAGCTGCTGGAGACGGGTGT
>CAISJH010000292.1 GCA_903885585.1 uncultured beta proteobacterium | reverse complement strand
GGTGGCCGCATCGGCGTAGGCCAGGGTGCGCCCCTCGAGGTGGCGGGCGCCCTCCATGGTGAGGTCGTCGCTGAAGATGGCCCCGGTGAAGCCCAGTCGTCCGCGCAGGATGTCCTGCAACCAGCGCGCCGAAAAGCCCGCTGGCCGCTTGTCCACCTTGGGGTAGACCACGTGGGCAGGCATCACCGAGGCCAGGCTGGTGGACAGCCATTCATACGGCTTGGCATCGTCGTCCAGGATGGACTTGAGCGACCGGCGGTCCACGGGCACGTCCACGTGGCTGTCAGCCGCCACAAAGCCGTGGCCGGGGAAGTGCTTGCCGCAGTGGGCCATGCCGGACAGCAGCAGGCCGTGCATGACGCTCTTGGCCAGCAGCGCCACCACCCGCGGATCGCGGTGGAAGGCGCGGTCACCGATCACGCCGCTGGGCCCATGGTCCAGATCCAGCACGGGGGTGAAGCTCAGATCCACGCCGCAGGCGCGCAACTCCGCACCCAGCACGTAGCCCACAGCGGTGGCGGCGTCAGTGGCCGCCATGGCATCTTGCATCCAATGCTCGCCCAGCACGCGCATGGGCGGCAGATGCGTGAAGCCGTCGGTGCGAAACCGTTGCACCCGGCCACCCTCGTGGTCCACGCACACCAGCAGATCAGGGCGGATGGCCTTCGCCTCGGCCACCAGCGCCGTCAGTTGCCGACGGTCCACCCAATGGCGTGCGAACAGGATCATTCCGCCTGTCAGGGGGTGGGCCAGCCGCCGCCGGTCGTCACGGTTCAGGCTGGGGCCGGCGATGTCCAGCACCACCGGCGCATGCAGGGGCGATGTAGTGGAGTCGGAGGAGGACGCAGTCATGGGGCTACCCCTGGGTTTCGACGACCACGAAGGCCGCCGCATATTCGGATTCATCGGTCACGCTCACGTGCGCCCGCAGGCCGCGTTGCGCAAACCACTCGGCCAAGGCCCCTCGCAAGGCGATCTCGGGCTTGCCGCTGCGGGCCTTGACGATCTCGCAATCACGCCAGGTCATGGGCATGCGCATGCCCAGCCCGATGGCCTTGGAGAAAGCCTCCTTGGCCGAGAAGCGCGTGGCCAGGTAGCGCACACCGCGCACCGGCACCGCCGCGCATCGCGTGCGGAACACCTCGATCTCGTGCGGGCCGAGCACCTTCTCGGCAAAGCGCGGCCCGCGCCGCGCGAGCGTGGCCTCGATGCGGCGGATGTCGCAGATGTCGGTGCCGATGCCGTAGATCACGACGACACCTGGGCCTGGCGGATGCAGCGCTGGTACAGGCGCACTGTCTCGGCCATGCCGAACTCCAGGGCGTCCGCCGCGATGGCGTGTCCGATGGAGACCTCGGTCACGCCGGGCACTCCGCTCAGGAAATCGGCCAGGTTGTCGCGGTTCAGGTCGTGCCCAGCGTTCACGCCCAGACCGGCCTCATGCGCCGCACGGGCGGTCGCAGCGTAGCGCTGCAGCAAGGCAGCCTGCGCATCGGTGCCGTGACTGCGGGCGTACGCCTCGGTGTAGAGCTCCACACGGTCAGCCCCCACCGCGCGGGCCAGGGCCATGGCGGCCGGATCCGGGTCCATGAACAAGCTCACCCGCACGCCAAGCGCGTGCAGTTCATCGATCAAGGGCCGCAGGCGCTCGCCGTCGCGCTCAAGGTCCCAGCCATGATCCGACGTGGCCTGCTCCACACTGTCAGGCACGAAGGTCGCCTGGTGTGGCAGCACCTCGCGCACCAGGTCCATCAGGTTGTGGAACGGGTTGCCCTCGAGGTTGTACTCGGCCTGCGGCCAGCGCTGCATCAGCTGCGCCAGGTCACGCACGTCCTGGGTGGTGATGTGCCGCGCGTCTGGCCGGGGGTGCACCGTGAGGCCGTCTGCCCCAGCCTCCAGTGCGAGGGTGGACAGGTGCACCACATTGGGCAGGCCCACGGGGCGTGAGTTGCGCAACAGGGCGACGCGGTTGACGTTGACCGACAAGGCCGTGCGCCCGTGCGCATGGCGTGGACCGGCAGAGGCTTCTGGAGAGACGAGTGGGTTCATCGGGCGGGGCGGGGTTGGGTTTCGAGCAGGCGCTGCACGCCTTGGAAGACCTGACGGGTGCGCAACTGGGTGGTACCGAAGTGATGATGCAGCAAGTGACGCGAGGCCGCCCGCAAAGGCCCCAGGGCCTGCAGACAGGCCTTCTGGGTGAGGTCCAGCTGCCCTTGAGACAAGGCGGGCTCCAGCGCCAGCAACAGCGAACCTGGCAGGCTGACGGCCTCTTCTGCCACGCCGGCCGCGGGCACCACCCCGTGCTCGGGGCGCAGTGCGTAGGCCTGGCCGCCCAAGACCGGCTGCTGCGTGGACGTGACCACCGCCAGGTCGGGCAGCACGCCCAGCAAACGCAGCAGCATCAACTCGAAAGCCCGCAAACCTGCCTGCGCTCGCGGGTCTTCACCGCCCACCAGGGCCGGCAAGGTCATGGCGTAGGCATCAAACAAGGCCGGATGAGGGTCCAACCTCGCCAGCGACTTGATCAGCAACTCATGGACGTAGAAGCCAGCAAACAGCGCGGACCCTGACAGCGGGGCATGGCCCCCCACCCACTCGGCCTGTCGCAGGGTGAAGAGGTCAGAAGCCTCCTCCGGCGCGGTCTTGGCCAGCGTGACGGAGACGCGCTGGAAGGGCAGCAACACTGATCTCAGCTGCGAGTACGGCCGCCGGGCCCCCTTGGCCACCACCGCCAGACGGCCCCGCTCGCGCGTGAGCAGGTCCACGATCAGGCTGGACTCACTCCACTCATGGCTGTGCAGCACATAGGCCGCCAGCGAGGCCGTGCGGGCGGATGTGCCCATCACTCATACCCGTAGGAGCGCAGGTGCTGCTCGTCGTCGGCCCATCCGCTGCGCACCTTGACCCATAACTCGAGAAACACGCGCGCATCGAGCAGCGGCTCGAGCTCCTGTCGGGCCTCGCTGCCGATGCGCTTGAGGCGCTCTCCGCCCTCACCGATCACCATGCCCTTGTGGGCATCCCGCTCCACGACGATGGTGGCGGCAATGCGCCGCAAGGCCCCTTCCTCCTCGAACTTGTCGATGACCACGGTGGAGGTGTAGGGCAACTCGTCGCCTGTGAGGCGAAAAAGCTTCTCGCGGATGATCTCGCTGGCCAGGAAGCGCTCGCTGCGGTCGGTCAGCGCGTCCTCCTCATGGAACCAGTCCTGCTCCGGCAGGAAGGGCTGCAGGATGGTGAGCAGCCGTTCGACATCGGTCGCCTTGCGGGCAGACATCGGGAAGTACTCGGCGAACGCATGACGCTCCTGCATGGACTTCAACCAGGGCAGCATGTCCGTGCGGCGCGTCACGGCGTCCAGCTTGTTGGCCACCAGCACCACCGGCATGTCGGGCGGCAGCAAGGAGAGCACCTTGGCGTCATCCAACCCGAAGCGGCCGGCCTCCACCACAAAGAGCACCGCGTCCACGTCGCCCAGCGAAGAAAGCACGGTGCGGTTGAGCGTGCGGTTCAGCGCCGCGGCGTGCTTCATCTGGAAGCCCGGTGTGTCCACGAACACGTACTGCGCCAGGCCCACCGTACGGATGCCGGTGATGCGGTGCCGCGTGGTCTGCGCCTTGCGGGAGGTGATGCTGATCTTCTGGCCCACCAGCGCATTGAGCAGCGTGCTCTTGCCCACGTTGGGCCGGCCCACGATGGCGATCAGGCCGCAGCGGCGACCTGCCACGTCCTCCTGCTCAGCGGTAGATGGAGTGGTCGTCATGCGGTGTCCCTTGCGCGTGTTGATGGGCTGGAGGTCTCGGGGATGAGGTCCAGCATGCGGCGGGCCGCCTCCTGCTCGGCCACCCGCTTGGAGCGCCCTTCGGCTGCCACCATAAGGCCGTAGGCCGGCACCTCGCACTCGACCTCGAAAGTCTGGGCGTGGGCCTGGCCACGGGTGGCCCGGATTCGGTAGAGCGGCACCGGCAACTTGCGGGCCTGCAAGCGCTCCTGCAGCTCGGTCTTTGGGTCCTTACCCCAATGGGCCACGTCGGTGCGGGTGATCAGATCGGCAAACCACCCCCGCACCAGGCCCTGCGCCGCCTCGAAGCCGGCATCCATGTGCACGGCGCCCACGATGGCCTCCACCGCATCAGCCAGGATGGACGGACGCTGCGCGCCGCCCCCCCGGGCCTCGCCTTCGGACAGCTTCAGCGCCTGCGGAACCCCCAGATCAAGCGCCACGCGGTGCAGGCTGTCTTCCCGCACCAAATGGGCCCGTATGCGCGTCAGGTCGCCTTCGTCCGACTCGGCAAAGCGCTCATAGAGCAGATGCGACACCGCCAGGTTCAGCACGGCGTCGCCCAAGAACTCCAGGCGTTCGTTATGGTGGGCCGAGAAGCTGCGGTGCGTGACGGCCC
>CAISJH010000291.1 GCA_903885585.1 uncultured beta proteobacterium | reverse complement strand
GCCCAGGTCGTACTCGGCGGTGACGCCAATGCCTCCGTGCATCTGCACGGCCTCATTGCACACGCGCTCGGCCAGGTCACTGGCACGGGCCTTCGCCAAGCTGGCCAACAAGGCGATGTCGGGCGATGCTGTGTCCACCGCGTGGAAACCGGCGCGCACCGCGCTGCGCAGCAACTCGATCTCGGCGTACAGGCGCGCGGCACGGTGCTGCAGGGCCTGGAAGCTGCCGATAGGCACGTCGAACTGCACGCGCTCCTTCAGGTAGGCGATGGTGCGCTCGAACACGTCGTCCACCAGGCCCAGCGCCTCGGCCGCCAGGCACAGGCGGGCGCGGTCGAGCACGCTTTCAAGCGCGGCGGGCGCGTTCAGCCGGGCGTCGGCGGGCACCTCCACGCCGTCCAGCTGCAGGCGGAAGACCGGGCGCTGATCCAACAGCGGCGTGGGTGTGACGCGCAGCCCGGGCCTGTCCGCTTCGACCAGGAACAAGCCCAGGGTCGCGTCAGGGCTGCGGGCGGCCACCACATAGGCCTGCACGCCCAGGCCATCCAGCACCATGGACTTGGCGCCTGTGAGACGCCATCCACCCTCTGTGGGCTCCGCCACGGTGTCCACCTCGTCCGGTGCATGCCGGCTGCGTTCGTCCAGCGCCAGCGCCAGCCGCGCCTCTCCCGTGGCCAGCCGAGGCAGCCATTGCGCTTGCTGCGCCTCGTTGCCGCAGGCCATCACAGCGCCAGCCCCCAGCACGACGGACGACAGCAGCGGCGTGCAGGCCAGGTGCCGACCCAGGGCCTCGAACACCAGGCCCAGGCCCTGCCAGCCGAAGTCCAGCCCGCCATGGGCCTCCGGGAGCACGGCTGCAGGCCAGCCCATCTCGGCCACCTGCTGCCACAGGACCTTGTCGAAGCCATGCCGGTGCGAAGACCCCACCGTGCGGCGCCAGGCCGTTGCGCCCGCCTGCTCGGCCAGGAAAGTCTGCGCGGCTTCGCCCAGCTGGCGCTGTTCGTCGTTAGGGATCATGCGGTGCCCCCTGAGGGCAGGCCCAACACACGGCGGGCGATGATGTTGAGTTGCACCTCGGAGCTGCCCCCAGCGATGGTGTAAGTCTTGGACAGCAGCCAGGAGCGGGTGACGTCCTGCGTGGACGGGTGCGGGTCGTCCTCGGTCCACTGCAAGCCTTCGGTGCCCAGCGCGCGCATGAGCAGCTCGTACTTGGCCACCTCCTGCTCGGTCTGCACCAGCTTCATGATGGAAGCCGGGCCACTGACATCCTGACGTGCGATGGCCTGCGCCTGCACACGGCGATGGGTGAGCGCGAAGGCGTGCGCGTCCATCATCACGCCAGCCAGTTGGTCGCGCAGCGCGGGCTCGCGCAGGTGGCCCGCTTCGTCAAAGAGATGCGGCCGCGCCACGGCCAGGGGGTCGTGCGATGGCGCGCCGCCTTCAGTGAACTTGCTCATGGCCGCGCGCTCGTGCGCCAGCAGCTTCTTGGCGACCGCCCAGCCGCCGTTGAGCGGCCCCACCAGGTGGCGGCGGTGCACGCGGACGTTGTCGAAGAACACCGCGCAGAAGCTGGACTTGCCACTGATGAGCTCGATGGGCTTGACGCTGATGCCCGCGCTCTTCATGTCGATCAGCAGGAAGCTGATGCCCTGCTGCTTGGGCACGCCGGTGTCGGTGCGCACCAGGGCGTACATCCAGTCGGAGCGGTCGCCATAGCTGGTCCAGAGCTTGGAGCCGTTGACCACAAACTCCTCGCCTTCCAGGCGGGCTGAAGTCTTCAGGCTGGCCAGGTCAGAGCCCGCATTGGGCTCGCTGAAACCCTGGCACCAGCGGATGCGCCCCTGGGCCATGGGCGGCATGTGCTCGAGCTTCTGCTCCTCGGTGCCGATCTCCAGCAGCACGGGGGCCAGCATCCAGATGCCGAGGTTGTACTGGGGCTGCCGGCAACCCAGGCGGCGCATCTCCTCTTCCAACACCCGCACCTGGCGCGGGGTGAGACCGCCACCACCATAGGCCACCGGCCAGTCAGGCGCGAACCAGCCCTTGTCGCGCATGCGCTCGAACCACAGCCGCTGGTCTTCAGAGCGGAAGCTCAGCTCGGTGCCGCCCCACACCATCTCCTCGGAGGTGATGGGCTGGCGCATCGACTCAGGGCAATGGGCCTGCAGCCATTGCCGCACGTCATCACGGAAGGTGTCGTCGGTCATCGGGTTGGTGGCGTGGGCGAGAGCCTCAGGCATAGCGGTGAATTCCCTGGTCATCGAGCGTGCGCGCGATGCGCCCCTGGGCCAGGAACCAGTTCAGGTGCGCCAGGGTCTCACCCAGGGCCAGAATTTCGTCCATAGGACCGCGCAGGCGCGGGTACAGCGCGGACATGGCCTGGGTGGCCGTGCAACCGCCCTCTGCCCTGCCTTGGATCAGTCGTTCACCCAGCCGGTCCAGCGTGCGCTGGTGGTGCCAGCGCAGCATGCGGGTGCGGCGATGCACGCCACGGAACACCTCGTCGTGCGAAGGCAGCACCAGCGTGTCCTCAGGCAGCGTGTCCAACCGGTCCAGCGACAAAAACCAGCGTTGGAGGGGGTCGGCTTCAGGCTCGGTGGACGAGACCATCAGGTTGGAGCTGATGCGCGGCAGCAGCTGATCGCCGGCCACCAGCAGCCGGCGCTCGGCATCAAACAGGCAGGCATGCTCCGGCGAGTGGCCCTCGCCCACCAACACCTGCCAGGGACGCCCGTCGATCGTCATCACGTCACCTTGGCGAACACGGCGGAACGTGGCCGGCGCGGTGGAGACAAAGCGGTCCTGCCGCAGGGTGTCGAACAGGGCTTGAGCGCGCTCGGCCGGCAGGCCCGCGCGGTGGTAGTAGCGCGCCTGGTGCGCAGGGATTTGCGCCGGCGACGGTGCCCACAGCGTGCGCAGCGTATGGAACTCGCCCAGCGTCATCCACAACGGGATGTCAAAGCGCTCCTGCATCCAGGCGGCCAGGCCGGCGTGGTCGTAGTGGAAGTGGGTGCACAGCAAACCAGTCAGCGGCGCGCCGCCCAGCGCGGTGCTCACCAGGTGCTCCCAGAGCTCGCGCGTGTGGGGCAGTGCGAGGCCGGTGTCCACCGCCAGCCAGCCCGCACCGTCCCGGATCAGGTAGACGTTGATGTGGTCCAGGCCCATGGGCATGGGCATCCGGGCCCACAGCAGGCCCTCGGCCGCTTCCACGACGGTGCCATCCGGCCGCGGCGGCGCCAGCGGAAAGTCCAGTTCCAGACCCTGCGGCCGAGGGCCGGCACTGGGGCCGGCCAAGAGCTCCACCTTGACGGGCGCCGTAGGTGAAGGAGCGTCGAAGACAGGTGCAGCCTGCGCGCCGGCACCGTCCTGGGGCTCGCCGACGAGATCGTGGGCGATGTCCGGATCGGCTTCGGGGTGCGACCCAACGTCTGCTTCGGCCGGCTCAGCCACCCAGGGCCTCACGCAGCGTGGTCTCACTCAGCGGCAGATAGCTGCCGGCGGATTCCACACGAACGAACAGCGGGTCTTGCACTTGCGAAGCGTCGAAGCCCTCGCGCTGCAGGTCCACCTTGCGCAGCTTGTAGTTGCCCGTCATGTCGGGCTCGGGCGACAGGCGGACGAAGACGGGTGCGGCATAACGAGGCAAGCGGGCCGAAGCGAAGGCGTGGAAGGCCGCGGGGTCGAACGTGGCGCCGCGCTGCATCACCACGGCCGCCATGCCGGCGCGGCCTTCGTGGCCGGGCACCTGCACGCCGTATACCGTGATGGCCAGCATGCCGGGGAAGTCACCCAGCACGTCGGCCACCTCGGTGGTGGAGACGTTCTCGCTCTTCCAGCGGAAGGTGTCGCCAATGCGGTCCACGAACCAGCAGTAGCCGTCGGCGTCGCAGCGCAACAGGTCGCCGCTGGACCACCAGGCATCGCCCGGCTCGAAGACGTTGCGCAGGATCTTGCGCTCGGTGTCTTGCGCCGAGGTGTAGCCCTCGAAGCGGCCGGCCACGATGTCCGGGTAGTTGTGGATCTTGCCGATGGCTTCACCGGGCTCGTTCACGGCGGCGAGTTGCAGCCAGCCGTCCGGTCCGCGCGGGTGGGTGCTGCTGGCAGCATCGAAACGTACCAGGCGCAGGTTGGTCCTTTCCCAGAAGGGAATGCGCCCGCAGGAGCCAGGTCGGTTGTCCAGATTCAGCGTGTTGGTGTTGGCCTCTGTGCTGCCCCAGCCTTCGAAGATGTCCATCGGCCCGAAGCGCCGCACCCATTGGTCCCAGATCTCGGGTGCCAGCCCTGCGCCCACCATCTTGCGCAAGGGGTGCAGGTGGTCGTCAGCCTGCGCAGGGTGGCTGAGAAGAAAACGGCAGATCTCGCCCACGTACTGGCAGATGCTCACGCCATGGCGGCGCACGTCCGGCCAGAACTCTCGACGGCTGAACTTGCGCCGCAGCACCAGGCTGGCGCCCGCCATGACGGCCGTGGCCGTGGCCGACAGCGAGGCCGCACCGTGGTACAGCGGCAGGAAGCAGTAGAAACAGTCGTCCGCCGTGATGTCCATCGTGACCTGCATCACGTCGCCCGTGATGAGCCAGCGCGCGTGGCTGATGACGGCGGCCTTGGGCAGGCCCGTGGTGCCGGAGGTGAAGATGTAGACCACCGGGTCGCCCGCGGTCAGGCCGGCGCGCCAGGCCGCTGGCGGAGTCGTGTCAGGCGCCACATGCACCAGCGCGGCCACGTCCAGCGCACACAAGGCACGGGTCTCGGCCATGGCAGGGCGTTGCGGATCGGGCCACAGCCAAAGCGGTGGCAGCGCGTCAGCGGCCTCGGCGTGCAGGCTCTCGAACAGGCCCAGGCACTCCTCACCCACGATCACGCGCGACGCACCCGTGGCGCTCAAGGCATGGCGCAGCGGACGGCCGCTGACGTTGGTGTTCAAGAAGGCCGCTACAGCCCCGAGCTTGGCCAGGGCAAACCAGGCCTCCAGGAAGGCGGGGCGGTTTTCCATGCACAGGGCCACCACGTCGCCGCGCTGCACGCCCAGGCCGCGCAGGGCGTGCGCGGTCTGGTTGATGCGCCGATCGGCTTGCGCGTAGGTGATGCGCTCTTCACCGAAGTACAAGAAGGGCCGCGCCCCATGCTGCGCCACGATGGCTTCGAAGCGCTCGGCCAGGCACTCGGTCTGCGAGGCTCGGTGGCGCATGGCGGCGGCAGAGCGGCGGTCCAGCTTCGCCTGCGTCACCTCTCGGGGCACGATCTCCACCATGCCGCCTTTGACCCGGGTGTCCATGACTGTCTCCCCTGCCCCTGTCACCGCTTGCTGCGAGTCGCTGGTCGTTCTGGCCTGTGGCTGTGCCTGGCCGGGTCAGCGCACCGGGCGCGGCAGCTTGAGGCCGAACTGCGCGATCAGCTCGCGCTGGATCTCGTTGGTGCCACCGCCAAAGGTGTTGATGGTGTTGGCGCGCACCTCGTACTCCAGTTCTCCCATCAGCAAGGCCGCCGAGGAACCGGCGCGTACCAGACCGTTGGCGCCCACGATGTCCATCAGCTTGCGCAGGATCTCCACCACGCTCTCGCTGCCGTAGACCTTGGTGGCTGAAGCCAGCGCCACGTCCATGCCACCCGCCTCCAAGTCGGCTGCGATGCGGAAGTTGATGATGCGCATGGCCTCCAGGCGCGTGACGCACTCGGCCAGCGAGCGGCGCACCCAGGCCTGGTCCATGGCGCGGCGGCCGCTCTCGTCGGCCGCACGCGCCCAGTCCAGCACGCGGCGGAAGGGGCCGAAGACTTTGTCGGACCACGACCCCAGACCCAAGCGCTCGTGGTTGAGCTGGGCAGTGATGAGCTTCCAGCCACCATGCAGCTCGCCCACCAGGTTGCCAGCGGGCACCTCCACGTTGTCGTAGTAGGTGGCCGAGGTGGTGTTGCCCACGGTCTCGATCAACGTATGTGAAAAGCCCTTCGCTGCCGTGTCAACGATGAGGATGGACACGCCCTTGTGGCGCGGCAGGTCCGGGTCGGTGCGAGCGGCCAGCCACACGTGATCGGCCGACTCCACGCCCGAGGTCCAGAGCTTGTTGCCGTTGACGATGAAGCGGCCGGTGGCCAGGTCACCCTCCAGCCGGGCCTGGGTCTTGAGCGTGGCCAGGTCCGAGCCGGCGTCGGGCTCGGAATAGCCGATGGCAAAGACGATCTCGCCGGCGGCAATGCCGGGCAGGTACCGCGCTTTCTGCGCGGCGGTGCCCGACTCCATCAGCGCCGGCCCCACCGTGCTGATGGTCACGAAGGGCAAGGGAGCGCCCGCGATATTGGCTTCCTCGAAGAAGATCAGCTGCTCGGTGGCCGCGTAGCCCTGGCCGCCATGCTCGCGCGGCCAACCCACGGCCAGCCAGCCGTCGGCCCCCATCTGCCGCACCAGGCGGCGAAACAGGGGCCCGCCTTCGGCTCCGCGCAGCTCCACGCGCAGCTCGGGCGTCATCAGGCCGTTGAAGTAGTCGCGCACCTGCAGGCGCAGGCGGTGCTGTTCAGGAGTGAGATCGACAAACATGTTCAGTGCCTCAGGCGCGGCCGAGGATGAGGCCGCTGGTGGGCACGCCCGTGCCGGCCGTGACCAGCACGTGTTGCACATCGGCCACCTGGTTGACGGCCGTGCCGCGCACTTGGCGCACCGCTTCGGCAATGCCGTTCATGCCGTGGATGTAGGCCTCGCCCAACTGGCCGCCGTGCGGGTTCAGTGGCAGGCTGCCGCCACGGGCATGGTGGCCGGCACGGATGAAGTCCTTGGCCTGCCCCTTGGGCACGAAACCGAACTCCTCCAGCTGTGGCAGCACGAAGGGGGTGAAGTGGTCGTAGATCACCGCGGTCTGGATGTCCTGGGGCGTCAAGCCGCTTTGCTGCCAGAGCTGGCGCGCCACATGGCCCATCTCTGGCAGGCCGGTGATGTTGTCACGGTAGAACGAGGTCATGATCTGCTGGCCGCTGCTGATGCCCTGGGCCCCGGCCTCGATCAGCACCGGGCTGCCTTTGAGATCGCGCGCGCGCTCGGCCGAGGTGATGACCATGGCCACGGCACCGTCGCTTTCCTGGCAGCAGTCCAGCAAGCGTAGGGGCTCGCAGATCCAACGGCTCTTCTGGTGCTCTTCCAGCGTGATGGGCTTGCCATGGAAGAAGGCTGCCGGGTTGGTGGCGGCGAAGTCCCGCACCGCCACCGAGATGCGGCCGAAGTCCTCGCTCGTCGCGCCGAAGGTGTGCATGTAGCGCCGCGCGAACATACCCACCCACGCGGCCGGCGTGTGAAAGCCGTGCGGCATGTACCAGCCGTAGTTCACGTTCTCGAAGATGGGCGTGGAGGCAAAGCCGTAGCTGCCGCTGCCAAAGCGGTACCAGCTGCGCTCGTTCATGGCGCGGTAGACCACCACGGTCTTGGCGATGCCGGTGGCCACGGCCATGGCCGCATGCAGCACGGGCGCGCAAGCCGCGCCACCGCCGTGCGGCACCTGCGAGAAGAAGCTGACGTTGCGCGCGCCCAGCAGGCGGCCGATCTCGTACTCGGGCACCTTGTCCACCGAATAAGACGAGAAGCCGTCCACCTCGGCGGGGTCTATCCCGGCATCCGCCAGCGCGGCCAGCGTGGCTTCCATCGCCAGGCGCAACTCGGTGCGGCCGGAGTTCTTGCTGAACTCGGTGGCGCCCAGCCCGACGATGGCCGCGCGGCGGGAGATTCCCTGCATGTCCACGGCGCTCATTGGACTACCCTCCGGTCACTCCGTGACCACCTCCCCGAGGGAGAGAGCGCGCTACCTTCGGACGGCCGTGCGGTAGCGCTCATGGCAACTGCACCCGCACGGTGCCCGTGACGTGCGGCCCCATGGCATTGCGCCCGGCCAGGGTGAGCTCGATGCTGCGGTCGGCCTCGCGCTTCTCGGTCACCGACCCGGTGAAGGTCATGGTGTCACCAGGATAGTTGGGCGCGCCCAGTTTGATCTTCAGCGTCTTGAGCGTGCCTTGCGGCCCCGCCCAGCCCTCCACGAAGCGCTGCACCAAGCCGTTGGTGGTGAGGATGTTCATGAAGATGTGGGGCGAGCCCAGGGCGCGGGCGGCCTCCAGGTCGTGGTGGCCGGGAAAGTAGTCGCGCGTGGCGATCGCCCCGCCCACGATCAGCGGCACGGTGATGGGCACGGCCAGCGGCGGCAGCTCGTCGCCGACCTGCACCATGTCAAAGGTCTTGTGCATCTTCCGGGAGGTCATATTTCCAGCCGAGTCGGTCGTTGTCGGCGAGCCAGTCGCCCAGTCGCTCCAGGTGCGCCTCGCCGCCGCCCAGCGCGGCGTTGAGCGCACGGCTCCAGTAGAGATGCCGGTGGATGGGGTAGGTCAGATCCACACCGATACCGCCGTGCACGTGCTGGGCGGTGTGGCCGGTGCGGTGGCCGCAGTCGCAGGCCAACACCCGCAGCGCCAGTGCTTGGGCCTGCACACCCAGGCCCGCATCCAGCCGGTACACCACCTGCCACAGGCTGCTGCGCAGGGCCTCCAATGCGATCCAGCCATCGGCCAGTTGCCCGGCCACCAGCTGGAAGCTGCCAATGGGGCGGCCGAACTGCTTGCGCTGGCTGACGTACTCCACGGTGCGCTCCAGCTGGCGCTCGGTCACACCCAGCTGCAACGCCGCCAGCGCCGCAATCGCCCGCGGTTCGGCCCAGGCCAGGGCCTCAGGGGGCAAGACGTCGTCGGCATGAAGCTCCAGGCCGGTGGTGGACAGGTCGGCCACTGCGAGATGGTGCTGGGTGCGGCCAGGGGTCCGCACCATTTGGGATGGATCAACGACGGCCCAGCGCACACCCTCATCAGTTTGTGCGGGCAACAGCACACGGGTGGCCTGGCCGGACAAGGGCACCGCACCAATGCGGCCCTGCAGCCGCCAGCCCTGCGCCTCCCGCTGCAACCGCAAACCCAGCCCGCGCGACGCGTTCGCATCGGCCAGGCTCAACATCAGTAGGCTCTCGCCGGCCGCCGCCTGCGTGGCCAGCGCCTGATGGGCAGCACCCCCAAAGCGCGCCAGCACCGCCGTGGCCAGCGCGTGCTCCCACAGCGGCACCAGGGCCAGCGCACGGCCCTGGGCCTGCAGCACGGGCATCAGGTCGGTCATGCCCATGCCGAGACCGCCCGCCTCTTCTGGGACGATGACGCCATGCAAGCCCGCCTGCACAGCGTCGCGCCAAGCGGCCTGCATGAAGGGCACATCGCCCACATCGTGGGCGCGCAGCGCCTCATCACTGCAGTGGTCGCCGAACAGCGCCGCTGCCGTGTCAGCAAAGGCGCGTTGGTCTTCGGTGAGTGTGAAGTCCATGAATGAAGACTCAGTACAGCCTGATCAGCCGACCGACTGGACGGGCCGGAATTGCGGCAACGCCATCGGCCCAGCCGCGGTGTCGAAGGTGTGGAACTCCACCTGCACCGCCTGGCCGACCGCGACCTCACCGGGATTCACACCGATCAGCTGCGCGATCAATCGGGTGCCCTCCTCCAGCTC
>CAISJH010000290.1 GCA_903885585.1 uncultured beta proteobacterium | reverse complement strand
TGCTTCACGCCGCCAAAGGGCAGCTCGATACCGCCACCCGCGCCATAGTTGTTGACAAAGACCTGGCCGCACTGGAGCTTGCGCGCCATGCGCAGGGCGCGGCTGCCGTCGCGCGTCCAGACGCCGGCCACCAGGCCGAAGGGGGTGCCGTTGGCAATCGTCAAGGCCTCGCGCTCACCCTCGAACGGGATGACCGCCTGCACCGGGCCGAAGATCTCCTCCTGCGCGATGCGGTGACCGGGGCTCACGTCGGCCACCAGGGTGGGGGCGACCCAGCAGCCCCCGGGGGGCAGCGTAGCCGGCAGCGGCGCCTGCGCGGCGATGTGCAAACCACTGTCGCGCACCACGTCCAGGTAGCTCTGCACGATCTCACGCTGGCGCGCCGAGATGACCGGGCCGATGTCCAGGTCGTCCAGGGCCGGGCCCACGCGCAGCGCGCGGTAGCGCTCGGCCATGCGGGCCACCACATCGTCGAACACGGCGCGCTCCACCAGGATGCGGCTGGCGGCCGAGCAGGTCTGGCCGGCGTTCTGGATGCCGGCGTTCACCAGGAACGGCAGCGCGGCGTCGAGGTCAGCGTCGGCAAACACGATCTGCGGGCTCTTGCCGCCGAGTTCCAGCGTCACGGGGATGGCGTTCTGCGCCGCGGCGGTCTGGATCAAGGTGCCCACCGCCACCGAGCCGGTGAAGGAGATATGACGCACATCGCGGTGCGCCGACAGCGCCGCACCTGCCTCTTCGCCCAGGCCCGGCACCACGTTCAGGGCGCCGGCGGGCAGGCCGGCAGCGTCGGCGATGCGGGCAAAGGCCAGGGCGGTGAGGCAGGCCTCCTCCGCCGGCTTGAGCACGCAGGCGTTGCCCATGGCCAGGGCCGCGCCCACGCTGCGGCCGATGATCTGCATGGGGTAGTTCCAGGGCACGATGTGGGCCGTCACCCCATGCGGCTCACGCAGAGTGAGCGCGGTGTAGCCGTTGGCGAACGGAATCGTTTCGCCGTGCACCTTGTCAGCGGCACCACCGTAGAACTCCAGGTAGCGCGCCAGCGCCACGGCGTCAGCACGGCCCTGCTTGAGGGGCTTGCCCACGTCCAGCGCCTCCAGGCGGGCGAGCTCATCGGCCTGCTCCAGCACCAACGCGCTCATCTTCATCAGCAGGCGACCACGTTCGGTGGCGGTCAGGCGGCCCCACGCTCCCGCGCGGTCGCCTTCCACACCCCCCTCACCCTCCAGGGCCACCTGCGCGGCGCGCACGGCCGCGTCGATGTCTGCGGCGTTGCCGCGGGCGATGCGGGTGAGTTCGCTGCCGTCCGACGGGTTGACAAGCGGCAGGGTCTGCCCGCTGTCACCAGCGCGCCAGCGGCCGGCGATGAAGACCAGGGAAGCGTCAAAGGGCACGGCATTCATGAGGAGCAGGGCGTCGGGCGGCTGTGTCAGGTTGAGGCATGATAGTTCTCGATGGGCGTGTTTCTCCTCAAACGGTTTGCCACCTTCCTGGCCACCCTGGCGGTGGCCTCGGTGCTGGTGTTCGCCGTGCTCGAACTCTTGCCGGGCAACGCGGCCGAGGTCATCCTGGGCGACACGGCCACGCCCGAGTCCTTGGCTGCGCTGCAGGCTAAGCTCGGCCTGGACCGCCCGCCGCTGCAGCGCTATACCGACTGGGTGGGCGGTCTGCTGCAGGGCCGCACGGCGCAGAGCATCAGCTACGACACCCCCACGGCCGAGCTGATCGCCGAGCGCATGCGCGTGACGCTGCCGCTGGCGGTGCTGTCCATGGCGCTGACGGTGGTGCTGGCGCTGGCCCTGGGCATCTACGCGGCCTCGCGCCACAACGGACTGGGCGACGTGGGCGTGATGGCGGCCAGCCAGGTGGGCATTGCCATTCCCAACTTCTGGTTCGCCATCCTCTTGATTCTGCTGTTTGCGGTGAAGCTGCAGTGGGTCAGCGCCGGGGGCTTTCCGGGCTGGACCGAAGACGATGGCGGCGGGCTGTGGGAGGGCCTGCAGGCGCTGATCCTGCCCTCCATCGCGCTGGCCCTGGTGCAGGCGGCCATCCTGGCGCGGGTCACGCGCTCGGCGGTGCTGGAGGTGATGCGCGAGGATTTCGTGCGCACCGCGCGCGCCAAGGGTCTGACAAGGCGGCAGGCGCTGTGGCGTCACGTGCTGCGCAACGCCATGATCCCGGTGCTGACCGTCATGGGCCTGCAGTTCGCCAACCTCATCACCGGCACCATCGTGGTGGAGAACGTCTTCGTACTGCCGGGCGTGGGGCGGCTGATCTTCCAGGCCATCAGCAACCGCGACCTGGTGGTCGTGCGTGACGTGGTGATGCTGCTGGCCGCGGTGGTGGTGGTCGTCAACTTCGTGGTCGACGTGCTGTATGCGCTGATCGACCCGCGCCTGCGAGGCAGCTGAAGGCCATGCAAGGGTTCTGGCACCGCGCACTGCGGCACAAGAGCTTCGTGGCCGGCGGCGTGCTCACCGCGCTGCTGGCCGGTATGGCGCTGCTGTCGCTGGTGTGGACGCCCTACCCGGTGGCCGAGATCGACATCCCGAGCAAGCTGCAGCCGCCTTCGGCCGCGCACTGGCTGGGCACCGACAGCCTGGGCCGGGATATCGCCTCGCAGATCCTGGTGGGCGCGCAGAACTCCATCGTCGTGGGCGTGATCGCCGTGGGCATCGGCCTGGGCTTCGGCGTGCTGCTGGGCTGCATCGCCTCGGCCCGACGCGGCTGGGTGGAGGAGCTCATCATGCGCGGCAGCGACTTCGCCTTTGCTTTCCCCGCGCTGCTGCTGGCCATCATGCTGACGGCCATCTACGGCCCCGGTCTGGTGATGAGCATCGTCGCCATCGGCATCTTCAACATCCCGGTGTTCGCCCGCATCACGCGCGGCAGCGCCAACGCGGTGTGGGCGCGCGAGTTCGTGCTGGCCGCGCGCACCGCAGGCAAGGGGCCGGTGCGCATCACGCTGGACCACGTGCTGCCCAACATCGCCAGCGTGCTGATCGTGCAGGCCACCATCTCGTTTGCCACCGCCATCCTGGCCGAAGCGGCGCTGAGCTACCTGGGCCTGGGCACGCAGCCACCGCAGCCGAGCTGGGGCCGCATGCTCAACGAGGCGCAGACGCTGATGTTCCAGGCCCCGCTGCTGGCCGTCTACCCCGGGGTGGCCATCGTGCTGAGCGTGATGGGGCTGAACTTGCTGGGCGACGGGCTGCGCGACCTGATGGACCCGAAGCTGGCGAGAAAGCGGTGAGGCCGGCAGTCAGCACTCTGCCGAGCAGACCAGCCTCAGCGTGAGCGCCGGGATCCCCTCCTCCCAAACGCTGGCGCTCACCGCCGTGGCGATGCTGGCCTTTGCCGGCAACTCGCTGCTGTGCCGGCTGGCGCTGCAGCACTCAGGCATCGACCCCACGAGCTTCACCACCGTACGGCTGCTATCGGGCGCAGTGGTGCTGTGGGCCCTGGTGCGGTGGCAGGGCCAGCGCCCCGCAGGAGACTGGGGCTCGGCAGCCGCGCTCTTCGTCTACGCCGCGGCCTTCTCCTTGGCTTACCTCAGCCTGTCCGCCGGCACCGGCGCGCTGCTGCTGTTTGGTGCCGTGCAGGCCACGATGCTGGGCTGGGGCCTGTGGCGCGGCCAGCGACTGGGCCGAGGCCAGACGGCCGGGCTGGTGCTGGCGATGGGCGGGCTGGTGGCCCTGCTGATGCCGGGCGTGACGGCGCCGCCGGCGGTCGGTGCGCTACTGATGATCGCCGCGGGCGTGGCCTGGGGCGTGTACTCGCTGCGCGGGCGCGGCGCTGGCGACCCCACCGCCGTGACGGCGGGCAACTTCGTGCGGGCCGCCGCCCTGGCCCTAGCCTTGGGCCTGGCGGGCCTGCCGTGGGCGACGTTCGATCCAGTCGGCCTGCTCTGGGCCGTGTGCTCGGGTGCCGTGACCTCCGGGCTGGGCTATGCCGTCTGGTACACGGCGCTGAAGGGACTGCAGCCCACCAGCAGCGCCTCGGTGCAACTCAGCGTGCCCGTCCTCACCGCCCTGGGCGGCGCGGTCTTCCTCAGCGAACCCGTGACGGTGCGCCTGGCCCTGTGTTCGCTGGCCATCCTGGGCGGGATTGCTTGGGTGATTGCGGGGCAGCGTACGGGCAAGTAGCGCGGCCTGACACCGCAGGTCTACCCCCTGCCGATGGATTCACGCGCAGTCCGAACCTGTTCGTGAAGACCCGGTAGGTCACGATGAATCGTGCTCCACACGATCTCAAGATCTACCTTGAAGTAACCATGGGCCACAGCATTTCTCATCTGATACGCGGAAGCCAAAGGCAGCTCGGGATGTGCCGAAGCAAACTCAGGGAAATGCTGAGCGATGTTGTTGCTGGCCTCACCAATGACTTCAAGGTTACGGATCACGGCGTCTTGCACCAAGCTGTCCCGCAGGAAAGCAGGCTCGTCCACATCTTCGACGTAGCAGTGAATACGTTCGATCGCTTCGAGGACATGCGCCAGGTAGTCAACAAGGCGTTGAGGGTCACGGCTCATATGGGACGAGCTTGTGCAAGCACCGCAGCACGAAACCTCTCCGGCAGCGCGTTGGGTGTCAACACGTCGACTGGCACGCCCAGCAACTGGGCCAGTTCATGGCGTATGGCGCCGATATCGAACATCGTCGTGTCAGGCGTCGGGTCCACGAGGATG
>CAISJH010000289.1 GCA_903885585.1 uncultured beta proteobacterium | reverse complement strand
GTCATCCTGATGGGCGAGATCCGCGACCGCGAGAGCATGGAACTGGCCATCGCCTTCTCGGAGACTGGCCACCTGTGCCTGGCCACGCTGCACGCCAACAGCACCAACCAGGCGCTGGACCGCATCGTGAACTTCTTCCCCGAGGAGCGCCGCCCCCAGCTGTTGATGGATCTCTCGCTCAACGTCAAGGCATTCGTGTCGCAGCGTTTGCTGCCTCGCGAGACCGGCCGCGGCCGCGTGGCCGCCATCGAGATCATGCTGAACTCGCCGCTGATCGCCGACCTGATCTTCAAGGGCGAGGTGACCGAGATCAAGGAGCTCATGAAGCGCTCGCGTGAGCTCGGCATGCAGACCTTCGACCAGGCGCTGTTCGACATCTACGAGGCGGGGCTGGCCAGCTATGAAGACGTCCTGCGCAACGCAGACTCCATCAACGACCTGCGCCTGCAGATCAAGCTCAACAGCAAGCGCGGCGGCCAGACCAACCTGGCCAAAGGCACCGAGCACATGCGGGTGATGCGAGATGGCGAATACAACGCCCTGCGAACCGGCGCACGCGGCGCGAGCGTGGTCGGCGTGCGGCTGTTCGACACTGACAAGATCCTGAAACCTCCACCGGAGACCAAACCTTGAGCACCACCAAGACCTACGACCCCGTTCCCAGCCAGCGCGTGGCCTTCCTCGGCCTGGGCGTGATGGGCTATCCCATGGCCGGCCACCTGGCGCGCGCCGGGCATCAGGTGACGGTGTACAACCGTACCGCGACCAAGGCCGCCGCGTGGGTGGCCGAGTACGGCGGCAACAGCGCCCCCACCCCAGCGCAGGCGGCGCAGGGCGCCGACATCGTCTTCGCCTGCGTGGGCAACGACGACGATCTGCGCTCGGTCACGGTGGGCGAGCAAGGTGCCTTCGCCGGCATGAAGTCCGGCGCGCTGTTCGTGGACCACACCACGGCCTCGGCTTCAGGAGCCCGTGAGCTCTACGCGGCGGCCCAGGCGCGCGGCCTGCACTTTGTGGATGCCCCCGTCTCCGGGGGCCAGGCAGGTGCCGTCAACGGGGCGCTCACGGTGATGTGCGGCGGCGACGAGGCCGCTTTCAACGCCATGAAGCCCGTGGCCATGGCGTACTCCAAGGCCGTTACCTTGGTGGGGGCTTCGGGGGCCGGTCAGCTGGCCAAGATGGTCAACCAGACGGCCATCGCCGGGCTGGTGCAGGGCTTGTCGGAGGCGATCGCCTTCGGCATGTGCGCCGGGCTGGACATGAAGCTGGTGTTGGACGTCATCGGCAAGGGCGCGGCCCAAAGCTGGCAGATGGACAACCGCGGCAAGACCATGGTGGACGGCAAGTTCGACTTCGGCTTCGCCGTGGACTGGATGCGCAAGGACCTCGGGCTGGTGCTGGAAGAGGCCCGGCGCAACGGCGCCAAGCTGCCGGTGACCGCGCTGGTGGACCAGTTCTACGCCGACGTGCAGACAGCCGGCGGCCAGCGCTGGGACACCTCCAGCCTGATCACGCGCTTGAAGTGAGCGCCGCGAGGCCCCCGGTCTGAGACCGCGGGGCGTCAGTCCGCGAGGCTGTTGTCTCGAGGCCCCCCGCCGGCCCAACCGGGCCAGGGCGGTGGTCTCCTGGGTCCCTCACTTCTTCTGCTGCTGGCCCATGCTGTTCTGCAGATCGGCCAGCTGGGCCTCTGTGAGGATCTCAAACACCCGCACCACCTTCTGCACACCGGGCACGCTGCGCGCCACCTCGACAGCGCGCGCAGCCTCACGCTCGGACACGCGGCCCATCAGGTGCACCACGCCGCGCTCGGTGGTGACCTTGACGGCCTGAGCCTGCAAGTCCTTGGCGTCGATGAAGCCGGCCTTCACACGCGCCGACAGCACGGCATCGTTGGAGCGTGCGGTCAGCGTCGTCTTGCCCATGACGGCCAGCTCGTTGACCACGGAACGCACGCCCTCGATGCGGGAGATGGCCTGCTCCACGGCCGTGCGCGCGGCGGCGTCCGGCACCTCGCCGGTCAACAGCACGATGCGGTTGTAGCTGGTGGCGTTGACGTGGGCCAGCTCGCCCGTGAGTTCGCGTACCCGAGCGGCGGACTTCAGCTCAATGGCTTGATCCTCCACCTGGGTGCCGGCGGTGCGGCGGTCTACGCTGGCGAGTGCGCTACCCACCATGGCGCCGCCCACGAGGACTGGGGCACAGGCCGGCAGCACCGAGGCCGCTGCCAGCACCAGGGTAGCCGTTCGCAGCAGGCGCCCACCGCGCCCATGGGCGCCGATAGGGGCAGGAGGAGTGGTGTTGGTGTTCATCAGGAGTCCAGTTCACCCATGAGTTGAAGATCGATGGCGTCGCACAGGGCGTGCAGCACCACCAGATGGGCCTCGGCCACACGGGCCGGGCGGTCGTGCGGCACGGTCACCAGCACGTCGGTGTCGGTCAGAAGGCTGCGCCAGCCGCCGGGCTCGGGGCCGGTGAGCACCACCACCGTCATGTCCAGCTGCCGCGCCACACTCGCCGCTTCATGCAGGCGCTCGCCCTGCGCGCCGGCATCCAGCACCAGCAGCGCGTCGCCCGGCTGACCCAGGGCCCGCACCTGCTGCACCAGGCTCTGCAGGGCATCGTCGCGCAGGGCCAGGGCCGCAAGCGGCGGACGGTCACGCTCGAAACGCCCCGTCAACAAAGACGCCATCACGGGGGCCAGTCCTGCCCCGACATCGCGGCCCGCCACGAGCACCTTGCCTCCGCCCGTCACGCAGCCGGTCAAGGCCTGTACGGCCTCGGCCACCGGCCGGGACAGCCCCTGGGCCGCCTGGCTGAGCAGGTCGGCTGCCTCGAAGAATTGCTGCTGAATGCGCTGCTCGAGCATGGACATTCATCATATGACACGGGGTGGCGCGAGAAGTTCCCCTGCCGGGTGCGAGGGCAACCCGCCGCGGGGTGTGGGGTGAGCAAGGTCAGAGCTTGTGAAGAGTTCCAGCGCGCCAGAGCGGGCGGGCGGGGATCCTTCACAAGCCCTCAGCCGGCGTCGAATGCCGCCTTGAGCCACTGCAGGCTCCCGCCATCGATGGCCACCACATCAAAGCGGCACGGCGGCACCACAGCCTGACGCATCAGCCAGTGCTGGGCCGCAAAGACGATGCGCCGCTGCTTGATGCCGCCCACACTGGCCGCTGCCCCGCCGAAAGCGGCGACACCGCCGGACCCCGCCGCACCCAGCGGCGCGCGGCGGGAGCGCACTTCCACGAAGACGATGGTGCCATCGGCGTCGCGCATGATCAGGTCGATCTCGCCGGCACGTGCGCCTGGGCCGCGCGCCACCCGATAATTACGCTGCACGAGACGCAGCCCGGCCTGTTGGAGATGCAGCAGGGCCTGCGTCTCGGCCAGGCCTCCGGCCTCACCCGAGCTGCCCACTGCGCCCCACCTCTTGACCATAGACGCTCCCACCCTGCTGCATGCGGCCGCCCTGGCCGCAGGTGCCCAGCAGTATCCGGCAGGCACGCTGTACGTGGTGGCCACACCCATCGGCAACCTGGCCGACCTGAGCCTGCGCGCACTGCATGTGCTGGCCCTGGCGGACACCATCGCCTGCGAGGACACGCGACACACTGGCGCCCTGCTGCGCCACCTGGGCCTGGACAAACCCCTGCTCGCGCTGCATGAGCACAACGAGAGCTCGGCCGCAGCCCGTATCGTCAGTCTGCTGCGCGAGGGCCGACGGGTGGCCTACGTCAGCGATGCGGGCACCCCTGCCATCTCCGACCCCGGGGCCGCGTTGGTGGCGGCCGTGCGCCAGGCCGGCCTGCGCGCGGTGCCCATCCCCGGCGCCAGCAGCGCCGTGGCAGCCGTGAGCGTGGCTGGCGATGGGCGCGCGCAGGGCTTTCGCTTCGTGGGTTTCCTGCCCGCCAAGGGGGCCGAGCGGCGCGGGGCGCTGCAGGCCGTGGCAGCTTGTGCTGACCAGCAGGTGCTGTTCGAAGCGCCGCACCGCATCGAGAACCTGCTCGCGGCGCTG
>CAISJH010000288.1 GCA_903885585.1 uncultured beta proteobacterium | reverse complement strand
GCAGCACCTCATGCTCGGCGCGCGTGGCCTGCGCGAAGAACTCCGCGTAGTCCTCGGCCCCCCGGATCAACGCGTGCTGCTGCGTCAGGGCAGGCCCTGCAGGCTCACTGTGAGGCCCCTCAAGCGCAGCAGCCTCGGCCAGTGCCCTGACTGCCAAGCCCAGGGTCTTGAGCGTGCACAGGCCCTGATCGCAGCCGTCCTTGCAGGCGCGCTCCACCAGGACGGATGGGTACTTCTCGGCCAGCCCCACTAGGCCCCACATCCGCCGCTGGCCCACCCGCCCCTCACGGGCGAACCAGTCGCGGCACACCTGCAGGCAGCTTGGCCCTATCCGCGCAGCCCGGGCGAACAATTGCCCGGTCTGGCGGCTGGGGTTGAAGGGCCGCTCCTCGTCGGGCAGGATCACCGAGCCGGGCCGGTTACTGCGCGCGTGCGTGCGCAGCAGCGCCTGCGTGCTGCGGTCGCGGATCTCCACCAAGTGTTCGTACAGCCGCACCAGCACCTTCTGGCCGATGGCCGCCGGGCGCGCGGCGTAGTTGCTGTTGTCCACCCGCACGGTGGTGTCGTCGCACACGGTGCGCACCAGATCGCGGAACGACGAGAAGCGCAGCGCCGGCAGCGTCGTCAGTGCTGCGCGCTCCTCCTCGAACATGGCCTGCACCTGGCGCTTCTCCCGGCCGTGGATGCGCGGTGCGGCCCAGCGCAGCTCCCAGTCCTCCAGGAAGTCGTTTTGCGCCTGCAGCGAGTCGAAGCGCCGGCCCTTGAGCGCGGTGGTCTGAGTGTGCTGGATCGCGCTCTCCACGGCCCCCTTGCGGTTGGGGTCGCGTACCCGGGCCGGATCGGCCACGCTGCCGTAGTGCGCCAGCATGGCGGCGTACACGGGGTTCAACTCGGGCTCGTACAGGTCGGGCTTGATGACGCCTTCCTTGAGGTTGTCCAGCACGACGTAGCGGGTGGCGCCGCCGAAATAGCGGAAGGCCTGCTCGTGCAACTCCGCCCAGGTCTGCTGGCTGGATTTCCACACCACGCGCCGGAAGCACCGGCGCGAGTAGCGCAGCGTCATAACGAACAGCCTCGGGCGGCGCCAGCGCTGGGTGATCACATCGAAGGTCAGCGCGCCCTCACCGTAATCGACCTGCGCCTCCTCGCCGGGGCCGAACTCCAGGCGGTCGAACTGCTCGGGGTCACGCTGGCGCAGTCGGGCCATGAAGCGCTTGACGCTGTTGTAGCGGTGGCCAAATCCGTGGTGGTCCACCAGGTCCTGGTACACCGCCATGGCGTTGCGCTTCAGGCGCGCCTGGGCTTCGATGAACTCGCGCCAGGGCTCGCATGCCGAGGTGCTCGACAGCGCGGGAGCCGGTGGCCGGGGTGGGGGAATTTGAGCTCCGGCTGCCGGGGCCGCCGCTTCAGCCCCGGTGGCCACCCCGGGGGAATTTGCACTCTCAGCCTCGAATCTGCGCTGGTAGGACCGGATGGTCTTGCGGTCAATTCCCGTGACGCGCTCGATCTCGCGCTGGCTGCACCGCTGCTGCAGCAGCGTGGCGATGGTGGTTTGCTTGTTCGGCTTCAAGACGTTCACTCCTTGCCTCCCCTGCCGGGGAGGTCGGTCACCGTCCTGCCAACGGGTGCCGACGGCGCCGGCTCTACACCCCGTCCCCGATCACTTCAGGTGGGGGAGTTTGCGGTGGCCACAGGTGGGGGAGTTTGGGTGGCCATCGGGGCCTGAAATCTCAATGATGACAATGGGTTACG
>CAISJH010000287.1 GCA_903885585.1 uncultured beta proteobacterium | reverse complement strand
GCCCCCATGATCTTCACTGCTTTAGCGTTGACGACAAGGCTGTATTTCTCGATAGGCCCCCAAGGAATGTTTCCGGGGTTTACACCCTTCAAGACCAGCGAGGCCTTCTTGCCAGCGGCGTATCCCACCAGAAAATAATCATTACCGTACGCCGCGATGGCACCGCCTTCGACACTCTCAATATCTCCCGCGAAAAGGGGTATCTTGTGCTGCTCGCAGACCTCGATCAAGGCCTTGAGGTTCGCAGCCGTGGTGTTGTCAGCCGTATGCAGGATCGCCTCTACCCGCCCTACCAGCGACTGCGCTTTTGCAGGTACCTCAGCGCTGCTGCTGACATGCACTTCAATCAGGCTCAGGCCCAGCCTGTTGGCGGCCTCGCGCAGGATTTGAAGGTGCTTGACGGAATTGGCCTCCTGAGGGTTGTAGATGGTGCCCCATCGCTTGATGTGTGGCAGCGCCTGGGAATAGGTCTCCAGTTGCAAACTGATCGGCCACATGTCGCTAACGCCAGTAATCAGCGTGCGAGTCTTTTGTCCCGGTGGAACATGCGATGGCACCACGCCAGCGCTCAATGGATCGGTCACTGCAGAAAAAACGATAGGTACTGATGTGACCACGCGAGCCGCAGCCTGTGTGCTGGGCGTCGCAATGGTGTGTATCAGGTCTACCTTGGCTTCAACCAGTGCGCGTGCCGCCGCCTCGGCCTGCGCTGGATCACCTTGTGCATCGTGGCGCAGGATTTCCAGATTGACTCCCTCCTTGAAGCCAGAATCCGCCAGCGCTGCTTCAAAGCCTTTCGCGTCAGCGTCCAGTGCAGGATGAGAAACGAACTTGATCACGCCAACACGCATCGACTTCGTTACCTGCGTGCCGGAGGTTCTAGGCGACAGAACCACCACCAACGTCAACAGCACTGTCAGAGCGCTAGCAACAGCCAGGAGAAAAGGTCGCATGGAACTCAGTATGGCAGATGACCAGAGCTGCTAAAGAGGGCCTGTAATGCGGGGGCCACTGGCCCAAAGGAAGGTCGCCAGCCACTCCTGAGAAGTGGCTCAGGAGCCATATTCCTCCCCCAACGGTGGGACGCTGCAAAAAGTCCAACGGGCCCCTCGGGGCCCGTTGTGTTGTTCACCCCGACCCGCGGGGTCAGGAGTTGAAGGCGATCGTGATCAGGCCTTCTTGACCCAGGCCGAGCACCAGCCTTCGCCAGCCACCTTCTTGCCGGCGAACAGCGGGCAACCACCCCAGGCGTCCGCAGCCTTGCCCTGGTACAGCTGGCAGTTGTTGCACTTCTTGCCGGCTTCCGTCGACTTCTCTACATACTTCAGGCCCGTGGCTTGGGGGCTCTTGGGGTCCAGCGCATCCGCCGGCTTGGCCTGGGCCAGCACTTCGCGGCCGGCCAGGAGGGCGGCGCCAGCGACGGGGACGATCTGGATGAACTTGCGGCGGGTTTGCATCGAGTTTTCCTTGGGATTCAAGCGTTGAGACGGACACGGCCAGGGCGTCAGATTAAAGGCGCTGGGACGCATTGGCCGAACCGGCGCGCAGAGTAGTCAGGAGTCGGCGGACTTGCAAGCGATGCGCGTAAACCCGAGTGTTGGCCGGTGAATGCGAATCGCTGTCATTTGGCCTGATCCCTCTCACGACTGCGTCTTTCCTCAACGTCCGTTGTGTGTACCGCGTTGACCATGGTGCGTGACCGTCCTGTCCTCAGAGGCCTTCGACGCCGCCTTGCGTCAGTGGCTTGTACAAGGCCCAGGCCCTCCCACGCCGACCGCGGCCGTCATCACGTGCGCGTGGCTTCAAGGTCAGGTGTCTCAAGGTGAGAGGCCTGCAAGCGAGCTTGCGGTCTGGCTGTCCTTGAGTTGTCTACAGGGATGGGCCCAGCGTGTCCCTGGCAGCTTCTCAGGCCAGACACAGGCGGGCACGGGTCTGCTGCTGGTACCCGTCTACTCCGAGGCGCAGGAGACGGTGCTGGCGCTGCAGAGCTTTCTTGACAGCGCGGTGCGGTCACTGGGCGTCCCATCCAGCGCAGGCGGCTGGGTCTTGCGGGTCATCGGTCCCTTGACGCCGGGCACTGACTGCCAGGTGCAGCGGCAACTCGCTCAGGCCGGCTGGCCTGTCAGCTGATGTCCACGCAGTGGATGCCGAAACTGCCCGCTCGGCGGTCTGCAAAGTACCGCTCCAGGGTCAGCTTCACGGTGCGGAAAGCCAGATCGTCCCACGGGATCTCGTCTTCCCTGAACAAGCGGGCCTCGATGGTCTCCGGTCCGGGAGCGAACCGGGTGTCTTCCAGCCTTGCGCGGTAGAAGAAGTGCACCTGCCCTACGCGCACCACGTTCAGCACCGTGAACAGGCCCTCCACGACGATGCGAGCCCCGGCCTCTTCGTCCGTCTCGCGCACCGCGCCCGCTTCGGTGCTCTCGCCCAATTCCATGAAGCCCGCCGGCAGCGTCCAGAAGCCGTGGCGCGGCTCGATGTTGCGGCGGCACAGCAGCACGCTGTCCTCCCACACCGGCACCGTACCCACCACGTTCAGCGGGTTCTCGTAATCGATGTGCTGGCAACTGCCACAGATCGCCCGCTCGCGGCTGTCGTCAGCCGGGACCCGGTAGGTCACGGCGCTGCCGCAAGCTCGGCAGTGACGGATGCGAGGGCGATGCAGCATGCAACGAGTGTAGCGAGGGCCCGGCCTGCGGTGTGCATGGCATCATGGCCGCAAGGCGGTATTCAACACAGGACTCTCACGCCATGGAACTCTTCAACTACTACCGATCGTCTGCCTCGTACCGGGTGCGTATTGCCCTGGCCCTGAAGGGCTTGGACTACGACTACCGCTCCATTCACCTGCAGAAGAACGAGCAGCTGGGCGAAGACTACGCCGCGGTCTCGGCCGCGCGTCTGGTGCCGACGCTGCGCGATGGCGATCACCTCCTGACACAGTCCCTGGCCATCATCGAGTACCTGGACGAAACCCACCCGCAGCCGCCGCTGCTGCCGGGTGACGCCGTCACGCGCGCGCAGGTGCGCTCGCTGGCCATGGACATCGCCTGCGAGATCCACCCGCTGAACAACCTGCGCGTGTTGCGTTACCTGGTTCAGTCGCTGAAGTTGTCCGAGGACGATAAGGACCGCTGGTACCGTCACTGGGTGGAAACCGGGCTGGAGGTGGTGGAGCGCCGATTGGCGGCCGCGCCCGCGACGTACTGTCACGGCGACACCCCCACGCTGGCCGATTGCGTGCTGGTGCCGCAGATCTTCAATGCCCGCCGCTTCAACTGCAAGCTGGACCATGTGCCTCATGTCATGCGGGTCTTTGACGCCTGCATGAAGCTGGACGCCTTCGAGAAGACCCGCCCGGAAGCCTGTCCGGATGCCGGCTGAGTCCGCGCAGCCGGGCCCTGCCACCCAGCCCAGGCCCGGGGCCAGCGGCCTCGGTGAGGTTTTGGATTGGGAGCTGCCCACCCAGGTGGGTGCGCGGATGTCCACGCGGCACGGGGGCGTCAGCCTGGGGCCTTTCGACAGCCTGAACCTGGGCGACCACGTAGGAGATGATCCTGCCGCTGTGGCAGCGAACCGCGCCGCATGGGCCGGCCGCCTGGAAGGTGCCCGACCACTGTGGATGCGGCAGGTGCATGGCAGCGAGGTGGTCAACGCTGCCGAGGCGGTGCAGGCTGCGGTATCGCCGCAAGCCGACGGTTGTTGGACGGCCGAGCCGGGCATCGCCTGCGTGGTGCAGGTGGCGGATTGCCTGCCCGTGCTGGTGGCCGCGCTCAACGGGCGCGCCGTGGGCGCGGCCCATGCCGGCTGGCGTGGTCTGGCCGCCGGTGTGGTGGAACGCACCGCGGTGGCGGTGGCCCGGGCAGCTGGTTGTGGACCGGAGGATCTGAGCTGCTGGCTGGGGCCCTGCATCGGGCCGCGGCAGTTCGAGGTGGGGCCGGACGTGGTGGAGGCCTTCGGGGGCGGTGTGCGCTTTGTGGGCCGCCCGCGCGCTGACGGTCAGATGCGCTGGCTGGCCGATCTGCCCGGGTTGGCCCGCGATCGCCTGGCCGACGCAGGCGTGCACTTGGTCGTCGGTGGGGCGTGGTGCACCGTCGAGGACACGTCAGCGTTCTTCTCGTTTCGGCGCGACGGCGTCACCGGGCGCCAGGCCGTCGCCATCTGGTTGCGCGGCTGAGGTTTCCACGGGCGCTGTCTGCTGGGCAGTCACGGAGCTCGCAGCGGCTTCGGCTGCGGAACTCGTCTGTTGGGCTTCGGCCGCCAACCGTGCGCGGCGGCGCATGGGGGTGCCGAGCAGGTACATCACGATGCTCAGGGGCAGGCACCCGTAGAGCACGAAGGTGAAGATGGCGCCCAGCACGGTGCCCTGTGCCGACAGGGCCTCTGCCAAGGCCATCATCAGCACCACATAGATCCAGGCGATGGCAATCAGGTACATCGTCGAAAAGCCCTTATGGATGCGAAAACATCAGTCATCACGCGGTAAGTTCAAACGGCTACATTGCTCGCCATTGATTGGGCATTCTGGGCTGCATTGCGGTCCCAGCGTGCCGCAAGGACAAGCGATGGTCTGCTCGGTGCGGGCCGCACCTCCAGGAGACGCGCGTGAAGGCCAAGTCCTCCCCCCCAATGCCCGACCCGTTGCAGGGCGCCCAGATGTTCGGGGATGCCCTGTCGGAGATCTGGAAGACGATGCAGGGGGTGAACCTGGCACCGCAGGCTTTGAGCAGCCTGCAGGCCGAGTACCTCTCCAGCGCCACCGCCCTGTGGAACGACTCGCTGGCTGCACTGCAGCCTGCCACCGGCGAGGCGCCACCGCCGAAAAAGCCGGCCATCAAGGACCGGCGTTTCTCTGCCACCGAGTGGGCCGCCAACCCGGCCGCCTCGTACATGGCGCAGATGTACCTGCTCAACGCCCGCACGCTGATGCAGATGGCCGAGAGCGTGCAGGGCGACCCCAAGACCAAGGCGCGCATCCGCTTTGCTGTGCAGCAGTGGGTGGATGCAGCCAGCCCCAGCAACTACCTGGCCACCAACCCCGAGGCCCTGCAGCGCGCGCTGCAGACCAAGGGCGAGAGCCTGTCCAAGGGCATGCAGCAGCTGATGGACGACATGCGCAAGGGCCATGTCTCCCAGACCGACGAGAGCGTGTTCGAGGTGGGCCGCAACGTGGCCAGCAGCGAAGGCGCGGTGGTGTTCGAGAACGAGCTGTTCCAGCTCATCGAGTACAAGCCCCTGACGGCCAAGGTGCATGAGCGGCCCATGCTGTTCGTCCCGCCGTGCATCAACAAGTACTACATCCTGGACTTGCAGCCCGAGAACTCGGTGATCCGCTACACCGTGGAGCAGGGCCACCGCGTCTTTGTGGTGAGCTGGCGCAACCCCGACGAGTCGCTCAAGGACAAGACCTGGGACGACTACATCGAGAACGCCCCCATCAAGGCCATCGAGGTGGTGCGGAGAATCACCCGGGCCGACACGATCAACGCCTTGGGTTTCTGCGTGGGCGGCACCATCCTCAGCACGGCGCTGGCGGTGCTGGCTGCGCGCGGCGAGCACCCGGCGCACTCGATGACGCTGCTGACCACGCTGCTGGACTTCAGCGACACCGGTATCCTGGACATCTTCGTCGACGAGGCCCTGGTCAAGGTGCGCGAGATGACCATTGGCGCCGACGCACCCGCCGGTCCCGGTCTGCTCAAGGGGCAGGAACTGGCCACCACCTTCAGCTTCCTGCGCCCGAACGACCTGGTGTGGAACTACGTCGTGGGCAACTACCTCAAGGGCGAGGCGCCGCCTCCCTTTGACCTGCTTTACTGGAACGGCGATTCCACCAACCTGCCAGGCCCGATGTACTGCTGGTACCTGCGCCACATGTATCTGCAGAACGAGTTGCGCAAGCCAGGCGCCCTGACGGTGTGTGGAGAGAAGGTCGATCTGGGCAAGATCAAGGCCCCGGTCTACATCTACGGCTCGCGCGAAGACCACATCGTGCCCTGGATGGCGGCCTACCGCTCGGTGCCCCTGTTCAAGGGCAAGCGCCGTTTCGTGCTGGGTGCATCGGGCCACATCGCCGGCGTGATCAATCCGCCGGCGCAGCGCAAGCGCAGCCACTGGACCAATGACAAGCTGCCTGATGACGCGCAAGCGTGGCTGGACGGCGCCACCGAGCATGCAGGCAGCTGGTGGCCCGATTGGGCTGCGTGGCTGAAGTCCCATGCGGGCGGTCAGGTGGCAGCCCCGCGTACCTACGGCAGCCGCGGGTTCAAGGCCATCGAGCCGGCCCCGGGCCGCTACGTGAAGGCCAAGGCCTGAAGCCACAGCCTGGCGCCGCGACGCGAGATCTGATGAAGCGCCCGGTCAGCCTCTAGCGGCCGAGCCGACACCGAATTCTTCACACCAACAACCAAGGAGAGAGAGATGACAAAGAAAGTGGCTTACGTGACCGGCGGCATGGGTGGCATCGGCACTGCGATCTGCCAGCGTCTGGCCAAGGAAGGCTTCAAGGTCATTGCTGGCTGTGGCCCCAGCCGTGACTTCAACAAGTGGCTGGACGAGCAGAAGGCCCTGGGCTACGAGTTCTACGCGTCGGTGGGCAACGTGGCCGATTGGGACTCCACCGTGACCGCCTTCACCAAGGCCCAGCAAGAGCACGGCACCATCGAGGTGCTGGTCAACAACGCCGGCATCACGCGCGACCGCATGTTCCTGAAGATGTCGCCTGAGGACTGGAAGGCCGTCATCGACACCAACCTGAACTCCATGTTCAACGTCACCAAGCAAGTGGTGCCGGGCATGGTGGAAAAGGGCTGGGGCCGCATCATCCAGATCTCCTCGGTCAATGGCGAGAAGGGCCAGGCCGGCCAGACCAACTACTCGGCCGCCAAGGCTGGCATGCACGGCTTCACCATGGCTCTGGCCCAGGAAGTGGCCAGCAAGGGCGTGACGGTCAACACCGTGAGCCCGGGCTACATCGGCACCGACATGGTCCGTGCCATCAAGCCCGAGGTGCTGGAGAAGATCGTGGCCACCATCCCGGTCAAGCGCCTGGGTACGCCTGAGGAAATCGGCTCCATCGTGGCCTGGCTGGCCGGCGACGACTCCGGCTTCACCACCGGCGCCGACTTCAGCTGCAACGGTGGACTTCATATGGGGTGAGGCTGGACGTCAATCAGTCCCTGCGGACTGATTGACGCCTGCCGAACCGGGCGAGCTCTGCGAGCCCGTGGGGCAAGGCCAGACAGCCCCTCACACCAAAGAGCGCCTTCGGGCGCTCTTTGCGTTTCAGCTGACTCCACCGATGAAGAACTTGATCGCGCCCTTGGCCACGAAGCCGAGCAAGCCGAACCCGAGTGCCAGAAACAGCACAAAGGTGCCGAACTTGCCCGCCTTGGACTCGCGCGCCAGCTGGAAGATGATGAACACCATGTACAGCATGAAGGCGCCCACCCCGAAGGTCAGGCCAAACTGCGCGATGTCCTCCTCGCTGAAGCCGAACATGGTGTGAGATCTGGCCTCGGGTCAGCGGCTTCGGCAGCTGTTCACCGCCATGGCCGGGTCTCCAGCCCTGCAGGGTTCACCAGGTCGCGGTACGCATGCCAGCTGGCGTGGGCCAGCCAGGGCACGATGGGAATCAGCCCCAGCAGGCCCGTGGCCATGCCCAGCAGGGTCAAGCCCATCAGGAGCGCGGCCCACAGGGCCAGCGGGGCGGGGTTGTCCATCACCACGCGCCAGCTGGTGAACACGGCCGTGAGGATGCCCACCTGGCGGTCCAGCAGCATGGGCAGCGCGACGACCGAGGACGCGAATACCGGCGCAGCCAGCACCCCCCCCAGGGCGAGCCAGACCTCGAAGAGCATGGACTGCTCGGCCAGCACCACGTGGCGCAGAAAGTCTTGCGGGTTGCGGATGGGTACCGGCGAGAAGCCCGTGATCAGCGAGGCCGAGGTGAGCACCCAGCCGGTGCCGGCAAAGGCCAGCAGCAACCCGAAGACCATCAGCCGCCCGTCCGTGGGCTTCCAGACCGCCAGGGCGTCGGCCAAGCGCGGCACCCGTTGGCGGTCCAGCGCGCGGCTGACCTGATACAGCCCTGTGGCCAGCACGGGCGCCACGATCAGGAAGCCCGAGAACGCGCCCGACAGCAGCCAGAAGTGGTCGTGTGCGATGAGGATCATCAAGGCACCGAACAGGGCCGCTGCCAGCCCGTGCAGCAGGCCTGGGCCTGGGCACCTGCGCAGATCCTGGGCGCCACGTGCCAGCCAACCCAAAGGCCGACCCAGCGGCACACGGCGGGTGCCGAACATGCGCGACTCGGCAACAGCAGACAGGCGCTCCATGCGCAACAGTCTAGGTGCGTGAGGCTGCTCAGCCCTTGATCTGGGACAGGCGAACCGCCTCGGCCGCTGCGGCGGCCATTTCGGCCTCCGCACCGCTGGCGATGAGCAACGTCGGCGCGTTGTCGAAGTCCGCGTAATTGCGGCCCATCGACCGCAGGTAGATCGGGTCGTAGTGCTCGTCAAGCAGCCGGCTGACGGCGTCTTCAAGCTGACCGGCTCGTACAGCGGATTGCCACTCTTCCACCAAGGCATGCCCGCGTACCTCGCGCAGGCTGTCCAGGCGCTCGCACAAATGCGATGGATCCCGGGTGAAGTGGACGTAGTCTTCCATCAGCAATTGCACGCGCGCCGCGATGGGCATCTCCACGCGCAGGCAGGCGGCCGATCGCATGTGCTGCAGCAGCGCCTCGGGCACGCGCAGCCGCCCGATCAGTCGGCTCTCGCTTTCCACCCACACAGGACGCCCGCGGTCGAAGTGCTGCAGGAGTTGCCACAGTGCGGACTCGAACTGCTTTTGCGACGGCTGTGGCTCACCCGGCAGCGCCCCCAGCACCGAGCCCCTGTGCAGGGCCAGCGCTTCCAGGTCCAGCACCTGTTCGCCCTGGGCGGCCAGGGCCTGCAGCAGCCGGCTCTTGCCGCTGCCGGTCTTGCCGCAGATCAGGCGCAGGTTCAGATCGGTGCCGGCGGTCTCCAGCGCCGTCACCACGCGCCGGCGGAACTCACGGTAGCCGCCCTCCAGCACGTGCACGTCAAACCCCACCTGGCCCAGCACCAAGGCCAGTGCGCCCGAGCGCTGACCACCGCGCCAGCAGTAGACCAACGGACGCCACTCGCGCGGCAGATCGCCCGCCTCGCGCTCCAGATGCCGGGCGATGTTGCGGGCCACCAGCACGGCGCCCCGCTTGCGGGCCTCGAAGGGTGAGACCTGCTTGTACTCGGTGCCCACCAGGCGGCGCTCCTCGTCGTCCAGGGAGGGCCAGTTCACGGCGCCCGGCAGGTGGTCCAGGCTGAATTCGCTGGGGCTTCGTGCGTCGATGACGGTGTCGAAGTGGCTCAGGCCCCGTGGGTGTCCAAGCGCCTCGTCGATGGTGATGCGTCGCAGTGGCATGGTGTTCAAGCCACGGCGTCCAGCAGCTCGCTCTCGATCTGCAACTGGGCCCTGGACTGCTGCAGCTCGGGCCCGTCGATCAGAAAGGTGTCTTCCACCCGCTCGCCCAGGGTACTGACCTTGGCCAGTTGCAGGTTCACGCGGTGGCGTGCCAGTACGCGGGCGATGGCGTAGAGCAGACCGGCTCGGTCGGTGGCGCTGACGCTCAGCAGCCAGCGCTGCGCACGCTCATCCGGGCGCAGCGACACGCGGGGTACCACCGGGAAGGACTTGACGCGGCGGGACACGCGACTTCTTCCCGGCTCGGGCAGGGGGCCTTCGGAGGCCAGGGCCAGTGCGGCCTGGGTCTCCACCAGCGAGATCAGGCTGCGGTAGTCCGACAGCGAAGCGCCTTCCAGCGACGCGCTCACCACTTGGAAGGTGTCCAGCGCGAAGCCCCGGCGCGTGGTGTGAACGCGGGCGTCCTGGATGCTGAACCCCGCGCTGTCGAAGTACCCGCAGATGCGCGCGAACAGGTCAGGGCGGTCGGGCGAAAAGACAAAGACCTGCAGGCCTTCACCCACGGACGAGGGCCGCGCCTGGACCACCGGCACGGGCGTGTCCAGGTGGCGCCAGAGCGACCGGGCGTGCCAGGCGATCTCGGCGGCGTCGTGCCGCGCAAAGTAGCTGACGTCCAGCGTCTTCCACAGCGGCTCTTCCGTGCCCGGTAGCGCCGAGTGCAGGGCCATAATCTGGCGGGCCTCCTGCTTGCGGTGCTCGATCTCCGTGTCCTGGTGCGGCCGCGCCCCGCCGAGCGCGCGCAGCGTGGCGCGGTACAAGTCTTCCAGCAGCTTGCCTTTCCAGGCGTTCCAGACCTTGGGGCTGGTGCCTCGGATGTCGGCCACGGTCAGCAGGTACAGCGCCGTCAGGCGTTGCTCCGAGCCCACCAACCGGGCAAAGCGCGAGATCACTTCGGGGTCGCTCAGGTCCTCCTTCTGGGCCACCCGGCTCATGGTCAGGTGGTGCAGCACCAGGAACTCGATGAGCGCCAGGTCCTCGCGACCGATCTGGTGGTCACGGCAGAAACGGCGCACCTCACGGCCTCCCAGCTCGGAGTGGTCACCGCCGCGGCCCTTGGCCACGTCGTGGAACAGCGCGGCCACGTACAGGATCCAGGGCTGCTCCCACTGCGCGGCCAATTGTGAGCAGAAGGGGTACTCGTGCGCGTGCTCGGGAATGAAGAACCGGCGCACGTTGCGCAGCACCATCAGAATGTGCTGGTCCACCGTGTAGGCGTGGAACAGGTCGTGCTGCATGCGCCCGACGATGCGGCGGAAGACCCAGAGATAGCGCCCCAGCACCGACGTCTCATTCATCAAGCGCAGCGCATGGGTGATGCCCTGGGGCTGCTTGAGAACCTCGAGGAACAACGCCCGGTTGACCGGATCGTGGCGGAACTCGGCGTCCATGCGTTCTCGGGCGTTGTAGAGCGCACGCAGTGTGCGGGCCGATAAACCCTGAAGCCCCGTGTTGCGCTGGAAGACCAGGAAGGTCTCCAGGATGGCGTGGGGACGCTGCATGTAGAGGTCATCGCGCGCCACCTCCAGCATGCCGCCGCGGTCCAGGAAGTCAGCGCTGATGGGGCGCATCGGGGCCGCTTCCGAGCCCGCAATGCGCTCCTCCATGTTCAGCATCAGGATCTGGTTGAGCTGCGTCACCGCCTTGGCCGCCCAGTAGTAGCGGTGCATCAAGGCTTCGGACGAGCGCTGCCCCCGGCCCGTGGTCAGGCCGAAGCTGTCGGCCACGGCCGTCTGCAGGTCGAACACCAGGCGGTCCTCACGCCGGCCGGCCACGGCGTGCAGCCGCGCCCGGATCAGCTTCAGCGTGCCCTCGTGGCGCTGCAGTTGCCCTACCTCGAAGGCCGTCAGCAGGCCGCCCGCAGCCAGTTCACGCCAGGTAGCGCCGAACCCGGCACCGCGGGCCACCCAGATCAACACCTGCAGGTCGCGCAGGCCACCGGGGCTCTCCTTGCAGTTGGGCTCCAGCGAGTAGGGCGTGCTCTCGTACTTGACATGCCGCTGCTGCATCTCCAGCGTCTTG
>CAISJH010000286.1 GCA_903885585.1 uncultured beta proteobacterium | reverse complement strand
GCTTCAGCGTCACGCTCTGCAGCCAGCGCATTCCAGCGGGCGTCTCGCTCGCGATCGGCATCAAGACTGCTGACCACCTGATCCAGCAAGCGCGCCCTGTCAGCTGCGGGCAGCTGAAGCACCAGCTGCGTAAGGAGTTCGATTGGTACAGACATGGCACCCTCTCCAAGTTCAGGAAGACAGCTTGCCACAACCTGGCAGTGGCATCGAAAGGCCATAGTGCCTGCCGTAGCGGGTCAGCTCGAACGAGGGGTTGGCGATCCAATCGGCCCGACCCGCCCGCAAATCGTCCCGAAACTCCTGGCGCGACGGCGGCGTGCGTGGCAAGGTGGAGCGTCACACCGGGGAAGACCGATACGGCAATGGTGCGTACTGCCCGCGGGTTAGCGTGGTCTTGGGCTGCGTCATCGACATTGGTGAACCGATTGGCCGGTGTGCAGCCGGTGCGTGCCTTGTTCGGCGAACTCAGCGGCACCATGGGCCTGGTGGCCGCCCTGCTCTACGGCACTGGCGGATCTCTATTGCACGCCGTTTGAGCCCAGGGCGAGACCGCACTCGCTAGGCGACCAAGAGCGAACATCTTTGGATAGTGGCCAACTCTTTGCGGAGGGCCTCCTTGGCAACGGCCGTGTCATAGGCGGCCTGCCCGCGCAACCACCAACCGTCGCTCAGACCGAAGTAGCGGCAAAGCCGAAGGTCCGTGTCGGCCGTGACGGCTCTCTTGCCAGAAACAATCTCGCCGATTCGCTGCGGTGGTACGCCGATGTCTTTCGCAAGCCGATACTTTGTAAGGCCCAGGGGCTTGAGAAACTCTTCCTCGAGCATCTCGCCAGGTGAGACAGGTAGAACGGTGCGCATGGCTGTTCCTTCAGTGATAGTCGACGATCTCTACGTTCGCAGCCCCTTGCGGTGTCCAGATGAAGCAGACACGCCATTGCTGATTGATGCGGATGCTGTGCTGTCCGTACCGATCATCTTTCAGCGCTTCGAGTCCGTTGCCGGGTGGCACCTTCAGATCGTCAAGAACCGCGGACCAGTCCAACTGCGCAAGCTTGCGGAGCGCAGGCCGTTCAATGTTCACCCAACGCTTCACGCGCTTACCCTCGAAGAGGGCTTGGGTAATGACCTCACCCCTGTCGAAGGCCGCTGGGCTTGCATGCCCGCCCCTCAAGCCGCCGCCCGGTACCCCCGCGGAATGGCCGCCAGCAGCTTCTGCGTGTACTCCTGCTTCGGGTGCGCCAGGATCTCCTGGGCGCTGGCTTGCTCGACCACCACGCCGTCCTTCATCACCAGCACCTCGTCGCTGATGAAGCGCACCACGGCCAGGTCGTGGCTGATGAAGACGTAGGACAGGCCGAACTCGTCCTGCAGGTCTTTCAGCAGGTTCAGCACCTGCGCCTGCACCGAGACGTCCAGCGCCGAGACGGCTTCGTCTAGCACCAGCACCTCGGGGTTGAGGGTGAGGCAGCGCGCGATGGCGATGCGTTGGCGCTGGCCGCCGGAGAACTCGTGCGGGTATTTGCCGAAGGCGCGGTCGTCCAGGCCTACCTTGGCCAGCAGTTCGCGTGCGCGTTGCTCGCGCTCGGCCGTGCTGGCGCCGATGTGGTGGATCTCCATGGGCTCGATCAGGGTCTGGCCGATGGTGAAGCGCGGGTTGAGGCTGGCGTACGGGTTCTGGAAGACGATCTGGATGCGCCGGCGCATGGCCTGGCGCTCGCGGTCCGAGAGCTTGAGCAGGTTCTTGCCGTCGAAGATGACCTCGCCGCCCGTGGGCTCGTGCAGGCGCAGCAGGGTCAGGCCCATGGTCGTCTTGCCCGAGCCGGACTCGCCCACCACGCCCAGCGTGTGGCCGCGCCGCAGCTGGAAGTTGACGTTCTGCACCGCCTTGAACTCGCGCTTGCCGAACACGCCCTTCTTCAACCAGAAACTCTTGGCCAGCGAGCGCACCTCCAACACCACGGGGGCGTTCGGGTCCTTGGGCTTGGCCTGCACCACGTGGATGGGGGCGCCGGCCTGCTGGGCCGCTTGTTGCGCGATATGGTCGTCGATCACCATCAGCCGCGCCGGGTTGCCTTCCAGGCTGGGGCGGCAGGCCAGCAAGGCCCGGGTGTAGTCGTCCTGCGGGCTGGCAAAGATCTGCGCCACCGGCCCCTGCTCGCGGATGACGCCGTGGCGCATCACCACCACATGGTCGGCCACCTCGCCCACCACGCCCAGGTCGTGGCTGATGAACAGCACGCTCATGCGCCGCGTGGCCTTCAGCTTGCCGACAAGCTCCAGGATCTGGCGCTGGATGGTGACGTCCAGCGCCGTGGTGGGCTCGTCGGCGATCAGCAGCTTGGGCTCGCAGGTCAGCGCCATGGCAATCATCACGCGTTGCTGCTGGCCGCCCGACATTTCGTGCGGGTAGGAGGTCATGCGCCGCGCCGGCTCCGGGATGCCCACCTCGGTCAGCAGTTCCTCGGCACGCTTCCAGGCCTGGGCCTTGGACATGCCCATGTGCTTGATCAGCGGCTCAGCCAACTGCGCACCCACGGTGAACACCGGGTTCAGCGAGGACATCGGGTCCTGGAAGACGCAGGCGATCTCGCGTCCGCGCAGCGTCTGCAGCTCGGCCAGCGAAGCCTTGAGCAGGTCACGCCCCTGCCACAGCACCTGACCCGAACGCTCGGCGTTGTCGGGCAGCAGGTTCAGGATGGACATGGCGGTGACGCTCTTGCCCGAGCCCGACTCGCCCACCAGGGCCACGATGGTGTTCTCTGGGATGTCGAAGCTCACGCCCTTCACCGCGTCGGCGCGTTGCGCAACGCCATCCACGCGCCCCATGCGAAAGGCGACTTTCAGGTCACGGATGCTCAGCAGCATGGGAGGTTCTCCAGCGCAGCGGCGGTGCACAAGGTGCGCAGAAACAGGGCGCGGCTCATTCCAGCCCCCGCAACTTCGGGTCCAGCGCGTCGCGCACCGCGTCGGCCATCAGCGAGAACGCGGTGACGAACACGGCCATGAACAGCGTGGCCGCGGCCAGCTGCCACCAGTGGCCCAGGATCAGCTCGCTCTGCGCCTCGGCCAGCATGGTGCCCCAGGAGACATCCTCCACGCCCACGCCCAGGCCCAGGTAGGACAGGATGACCTCGCTCTTGATGAAGCCCACCACCAGCAGGCTCATGCGCACCAGGATGACGTGGCTGATGTTGGGCAGGATGTGCTTGAACATGCGGCTCCACGCGGAGGCACCGATGGCCTCGGCCGCACGCACGTACTCGCGCCCGCCGTGCTTCATGAACTCGGCGCGCACCTGCCGGTACAGCCCGGTCCAGCCGGCCAGCCCGAGGATCAGCACCACGGTGCCGATGCCGCGGCCGAACACGGCGGCAAACGCAAAGATCAGCAGGATGCCCGGGATGGCCTCGAAGACGTTGTAGAGCCACTCCAGGAAGTCGCCCACCTTGCCGCCGAAGAAGCCGGCCAGCGCGCCCAGCACGGTGCCGATCAGCGTGGCCAGCACGGCGGCCAGCACGCCCACGAACACCGAGATCTGCGTGCCCTTGACGGCCTTGTCCAGCACGTCGCGGCCCAGGCGGTCGCCGCCCAGGGGCAGGGTCTCGGCCTTGGCGGTGTCGGTGGT
>CAISJH010000285.1 GCA_903885585.1 uncultured beta proteobacterium | reverse complement strand
GCTGGGCGCGTGCCTGGGGGCCCACCGGCCTGGCCCGGGCCGTGGCGGTGTATGTGGAGCTGGTGCGCAACACGCCCTTCATCGTCCAGCTGTTCTTCATCTTCTTCGGCCTGCCCAGCCTGGGCGTGAGGCTGTCGCCCGAGTGGGCTTCGGTGATCGCTATGGTGATCAACCTGGGCGCCTATGCGGCGGAGATCGTGCGCGCTGGTATCGAAGCCACGCCGCGTGGCCAGGTGGAGGCCGGCCTGAGCCTGGCGCTGACGCGCGCCCAGGTTTTCACCCGCATCGTGCTGCCCCCGGCCTTGGCGCGGGTGTGGCCGGCACTCGTCAGCCAGATCATCATCGTGATGCTGGGCTCGGCAGTTTGCGGACAGATCGCCGCGCAGGAGCTGTCCTACTTCGCCAACCTGATCCAGAGCCGCAACTTTCGCGCCTTCGAGGCTTACATCATCGCCGCAGCCCTCTATCTGGGGCTGGCCATCGCATTACGCCAGTTGCTGCGCTGGGCGGGGCCGCGCTTCATCTTCGGCCGCTGAGCCCGCGCAACTGCCACATGGTCGAATTCACCCTCTGGGACATCATGCGCAACCTGCTGCTGGCGGCGCGTTGGACGGTGGCGCTGTCGCTGGTGGCCTTTGTGGGCGGCGGCCTGGTGGGTCTGGCGCTGCTGGTGGCCCGCCTGACCGATGCGCCGGCAGCCAGGCGCACCGTGCAGGTGTACGTGGAACTGTTCCAGGGCACCCCCTTGCTGATGCAGTTGTTCCTCGCCTACTTCGGGCTGGCGCTCATCGGGCTGGAAGTGTCCGCCTGGACGGCGGCTGCCCTGGCGCTGACGCTCTACAGCAGCGCCTTTCTGGCCGAAATCTGGCGCGGTTGCGTGAACGCCATCCCCAAGGGGCAGTGGGAAGCCTCGGCCAGCCTGGCCTTGTCGTTCACGCAGCAATTGCGCTATGTCATCCTGCCGCAGGCCCTGCGCATTGCCGTGCCGCCCACCGTGGGTTTCCTGGTGCAGGTGGTCAAGGGCACGGCGCTGGCCTCGGTGATCGGCTTCATCGAGCTCACCAAGGCCGGCACCATGATCACCAACGCCACCTTCCGCCCCTTCACCGTGTACGCCTGCGTCGCCCTGTTGTATTTCTGCCTGTGCGCGCCCATCTCGGCCTGGAGCCGGGTGCTGGAGAGAAAGCTTCGCCATGGACGCTGACACCATCATCGACATCAGGGGTCTGCGCAAGCGCTTCGGGGACCTGGAGGTCCTCAAGGGCATCGATCTCTCGGTGCGTCGGGGCGAGGTGGTGGCCATCATCGGGCGCAGTGGCTCCGGCAAGAGCACGCTGCTGCGCTGCATCAACGGCCTGGAGCCCTTCCAGCAGGGCACGCTGAGCGTCGAGGGCCTGGCCCTGCGGCCTGAAGACGCCCAGGCGATGCGCGCCCTGCGGCAGCGCGTGGGCATGATCTTCCAGAGCTTCAACCTGTTTCCGCACCTGAGCGCTGGCCGCAACATCATGTTGGCGCCAGGCTTGGTCAAGGGTATGCGCGGCTCAGACGGCGAGCAGCGAGCGCGCGCACTGCTCGCCCGCGTGGGCCTGGCCGAGAAGTTCGACGCCTTTGCCGATCAACTCTCGGGCGGGCAACAGCAACGCGTGGCCATTGCACGCGCGCTGGCCATGGACCCGGCCGTATTGCTGTGCGACGAGATCACCTCCGCGCTGGACCCGGAGCTCGTGGGCGAGGTGCTCAAGGTGGTGGACACCCTGGCGCAGGAAGGCATGACCCTGCTGATGGTCACTCACGAGATGGCCTTCGCCCGCAGGGTGGCCCACCGGGTGGTGTTCATGCATGCAGGCCGCATCCACGAGCAGGGCCCGGCAGCGCAGCTGTTCGATCAACCACAGTCAGAGGAACTTCGGCAGTTCCTATCGGCGCTGACCTGAGATCATGTGGGCGCGGCTGCGCAGAGCCGGTTTCGGCCTGCATGCTTGGCTTGGTACAGCGCTGCGTCAGCTCGCTCGATCAGCGTGTTCAGGTCATATTCCGGTGAGCAGGCCAGCCCTATGCTGACGCTCACCTGCAGGTCGGGGTGAAGTTCGTTCCAGGGATGTACCGATACCGCTTCCCTGAGCCGTTCGCAGATCTCCATGGCAAGGGCAGGCGAGGCACCGGACAGGATGACGAGGATTTCCTCACCTCCCATGCGTACCAGATGGTCTTCAGCGCGCATGCGCTCTCGCAGGATCCTGGCCAGACGAACCAGGACCTGATCTCCTACGGAGTGCCCGAACCGGTCGTTGACACTCTTGAAATGGTCAAGGTCCAGCATGGCCAAACTCATGGGCCTGCCGGCGTCGCGCGCCGCGATCAGGACGGCGGGCACCCTTGATTCCAGGTGGCGTCGGTTATGCAGCCCTGTCAGGGCATCCGTTATGGCGGCCTCGGAGTACGCCAGTGCGAGTTCCCCTTGACGTCGAGCTTCAGACTCGGCGCGCTCGGCCATCTGCCTGGATCTATCGGCCTCCAGGCGAGTGACGAAGAGGCGGGACTGCACGGCCAACTGCGCTCGAGTCCTTTGCATACCCATGCGACGGCCGACCTCCAGGTGTTCCAGCGCCTCCTGCAGCAGACCCATGCCCTTGCAGCAGCGGTGCAACGCCAGATAAGTGCGCTCCATGGTGGGCACGCCTGTCGCCTGGGCACCCGCCTGCAAGACTTGCTCCAACAAGTCCTTGGCCTGCTCAAACATTTCCCTCTTGAGATGCACTTCGGCCAGCAGGTATCGCATTCTCCAGGCGATGCTGAGCAGGCCCATGGTCTCGGTTGTCTGCAAGGTCTCGTTCAGCGCTTGTTCCGCCTCGGCGTCCTGCCCCAGGTGCAGAAGAACTTCGCCCAGGTTGCCCGTTGCGAGGGCGCGTAAGGCAGGCTCAGGGTGCTCCATCAGTGCCAGCCCATCGTGCAGCCTGCGGGCATAGCTGAGAGACCGCTCGAGCGCTGCCTGTGCTCCTTGCGGGTCGCCCGCCTCACGCTGCTGAAAGTAGGCGTTGATGCTGATCGCACAAAGGTTATTCAGAGACACCAGAGGGGGCAACCCCTCGGGCCCCTGCTCGGCCAGGGCGAGTGCTTCCAGCGTCAATCGCTCAGCGTGCTCGTGATCACCCAAACTCGAGTAGCAACCAGCGAGGGCAGCACAAGCCCGCGATTGCTCGGAGACTCCCAAGTGACGGTCCGCGAGCTCGCTGTACTCCATCGCCAGGCTCAAGGCGTTTTCGAAGTCAGCCAACTCCAGACTCGCACCCACCAAGAATCGCAGCACCTCGGCACGCCGAAGCACTTGGTCGGGTCGCGTCAGCACCTGCAGTACGCGCCTTCCGAAGTCCAAGGCCTGTGGAAAGCGCCCAGCCCGAAGGCTGAAGTGCACGACCAGGCAGCCGATTTCAGCGGCAAGCTCGCCGCAAGACGCAGCGCTTAAAGCCTGCTCTTCAGGCCCGTGCAGTTCCCAGGCCTGAAGCGCCGCGGTCAGCCCGTCATGGATCCGTTCATCTGCCTTGGCCGAGCGTGCAAGTTCCAGCAAGGTCCGAAGGCCCGCGGGCGATCGCTCGGACTCCAGGGCTGAAACGCTGACGGGCGGTTGCGGGAGGGCAGTGTTCATGCTGAGTCCTCGCCCTGGTCATGCCGATTCGATGTCTTCCAATGCCTTGAGAGCGTCCTCGAACTCATACTGATCGATGAAGCCAGCCACCACTTTCAGGGCCGCTGCGGGGGCTGCGCCCTGAAGGCGCTGCAGCAACTCTGCCACTAAGTCTTCAGCCTCTCGGTCGCTTTCCAGCAGCAGATTGCGCAGCTGCTGGAGTTCTGCGGCAAGCACCAAGGGCTCTGTGCTTGTAGGCGTCGCGGCAGTCACGCTCTGCGGTAGGGACTGCAAGCCCGCTGAGCCCAGCCAGCCTTGAAGGCCCTCGATCACCTCGTCAAGAGCAGCGCGCACCGGTGCCAACGCCGCGTCAATCTCCAGTGCGGCCGCGCCCTCAGCGCAGGCTGTCTCCAGCACTTCCGCAGCCAGCTGCAAGTTCGTTGCGCCGAGGTTGCCTGCGTTGCCCTTGAGGGTGTGTGCCGTGCGCAGAGCTGCGCTGGCGTCGGTGTCATGCCGTGCCTGCTCGAACTGGGCTGCGAAGTCCGCCTGGCTCGCCAGGAACCTGGACGCGATCTTGCGGTACAGCTCCGGCTTGAACATGGTCCTGGCCAGGCCTGCCTGAACATCGATGCCGGGCAACGCGGGGGTCTCATCGGTCAGCGCGGCTTCTTGCGGCGTTGGGCGCTTGGAAGACCCTGCATCGTGCGGACGTGCGGTCGCAGGCGACGCAGCCGCCGACGCTGCGGGTGAGCTGGCACCTGCGCCCCCGGGCAGTGCCATCGGCTGCTGCACCGCCGCGTCACGGCATCTACCCGGCGTCATCCAACGGCGGATCGTGGCGAACATCGCCTGCACATTCAGAGGCTTGGAGATGTGGTCGGACATCCCCACCTCCAGCACCTTCTCCCGGTCGCCCAGCATGGCGTTGGCCGTCATTGCCACAATGGGCAGCCCCTCGAAGCGCTTGTCAGCCCGAATGAGCCGGCTGGCCATGTAGCCGTCCATCACCGGCATCTGGCAGTCCATCAACACGCCGTCAAATGCCGAGTCCTGGCCCAGGGTGTCGAGTGCAATCTGGCCGTTGGCGGCCAACACCACTTCGATGCCCGCTTGCTCCAGCAACTCCAGGGCCAACTCCTGGTTCATCTCGTTGTCTTCTACAAGCAGCAGACGCAGTCCGCTCAGCCCGGCTGTCATGAGCTCAGCGTCGGCACGGTCACCCGCAGCGTCTTCCTCGATGGCTCCGTGGAGCTGCAGGGCTCGGGCCAACGCGGCAGACATGGCCTGCAGCGTCACCGGCTTGGTCAGCACAGGCCCCAGTCGCACGCCATTCGACTGGGCCGCGTTCATGGCCTCGTCACGGCCGTAGGCGGTGACCATGATGACCGCAGGGGTGACATTGCCGGGCTGTTGTTGCAACCGGCGCACCGCCTCTACTCCGTCCAGCGTGGGCATCTGCCAATCGATCAACACCAGGTCGTAGCGAAGACCCGCCTCCTGAGCTTGCTGGATGCGCGCCAATGCCTGCGCACCGTCGCGGGCCTCGTCTGCCTGCAGCCCCAGCTGGCGCATCATGTTGGCCAGGATTTCGCGCGCTGCAGTGTTGTCGTCCGCAATCAGCACGCGCTTGCCCACCAACTTGTCAGGGTTGATGTCGCGCTGGCGCGCGATCTCTTGCTGCACCCCGAATCGGGCACAGAAGTGGAACGTGGAACCCACGCCGGGCGTGCTCTCCACCCAAACGCGCCCCTGCATCTGCTCGACCAGACTCTTCGAAATGACCAACCCAAGCCCGGTACCGCCGTACTTGCGCGTGGTGGAGGCGTCAGCCTGGCTGAACGACTGGAACAACCGCTCGCACTGCTCAGGCGACATGCCAATGCCCGAGTCGCGCACGCTCATGTGCAGCTCAACCTGACCCTCAGCCACCCCCTCCTGCGCCGTGCGCTCGACACGCAGAACAATTTCGCCACGGTGGGTGAATTTCACCGCGTTGTTGCTGAGGTTGACGAGGACCTGCCCCAGCCGCAACGGGTCGCCCACCAGGGAGGTGGGTACGTCGTGCTGCACATCGAACAGGAGCTCCAAACCCTTGTCCTCGGCCTTCAAACCCACCAGGTTGGCCAGGTGGTCCAACACGTCTTCTAGCCGGAAATCCACGCTCTCCAGCGTCATCTTCCCCGCCTCGATCTTGCTGAAGTCAAGGATGTCGTTGATGATACCCAGGAGGCTTTCCGCGGAGCGGTGTACCCGCTCGATGTAGTTGCGTTGCTGCTTGCTGAGTTCGGTTCTCAGTGCCAGATAGCTCATGCCTATGATGGCGTTCATTGGCGTGCGGATCTCATGGCTCATGTTGGCCAGGAACTCGCTCTTGGCTTGCGTGGCGTCCTCGGCCAATTGCTTGGCCCAGAGGACTTCGGCTGCGCGTTCATCCAGTGCGTCATATTGACGCCTGAGGAGCTGATCTGCGTGCGCGACGATCGCCAGCAGACTGAGGTACAGCAGCAGAAAGATGCCGATCAGTGCAAACAGCAGCTGCACCGTGACCGCCTCAATCCGTGCCAGCGACTCGGTGATGTTCGAGTACAACTCGAACACCGCGACCACCGGCCCGTCTTGCGTCAGTCGAATCGGGATGTAGGAGGAAACGACGTCGACGTTCTCAATCACGCCTTCGGTGACGCTCATGCGGCCGCGGTGCGTCAGATCGTTGACCTGCTCGCCATCGCGCGCCGACTTGAATCCCAGGTTGTTCTTCTTGTCCTCGCCAATTTCCTTGAGCACCGAGGAATAAACCGCCACGCCGGACAGGTTGTAGACCTTGATCTTCACCACCTGACTGCCGATGGACAGCTGGCGGATCAGGGCATTCAGACCTTTCGTCGCTTCATGCTCGCGGCGTTCATTTGGCGTGAAATCCGAGCGAAGCAGGAATTCGCCGAAGTCCGGCCAGACCGAGTTGGCATAGGTGGTCGCCAACATTTGATTGCGCTCGCCTGCAAAGCGGGTGTGTTCTTGGACCTCGCTCTTGAAGTAGGCCCAACACAGCGGCAACGCAACGGCCAGCATCAAGATGCCACTGGCGATCGAGAAATAGCGCTTGAGACGAAAGCGTCGATCGGCAGACTTGATGGGCATCAAATGAGAATAGCACGCAGCCCTTGCGCGAGTAGGGCCAATCGAGCGCGCGTGCTCGGTGCACGCCAGGTGATCGCCATTGTCAGTTCGGCGCACAAGGCCCAAGTGGCCCGGGCTGCGGGCGCTGATGCCACCGTCAACTACCGAGAGGAGCCGATGGCCGCCCGCGTGGCCGAGCTGACCGCAGGCGAAGGGCTGGACCGTGTCATTGAGGTCGACATTGCCGCCAACGGCGTGCTGGACGCCGAGATGCTCAAGCCCGGCGGCTGCGCCGTGGTCTACGGCGGCGGCAAGGCGGGCTTCGAGCTACCCTTTTTCCCGCTCATCGCGAAGAACCTGGCCTGGAACTTCTTCATCGTCTACGCTTTGAGCCCGGCCGACCGCGCGGGTTCTGAAGCCGTTCTGCGCGGGATGCTGGAGGATGGGCTGCTGCAGCACCAGATCGCCCGCCGCGTGGATCTGCACGACATCGTGGCGGCCCACGAGGCCGTGGAGTCCGGCGAGCTCGTGGGCAATCTGGTGGTGAGGCTGCCCCCGGCATCAGACCGCTGAGAAAGCTGGGGCCGTCCGGGCTGCGGCGTCTGCCAAGAGGGGTCGACCACCGCCTTGGCGCCCTTGCCTTGCGGATGCAGTGAGCCGTCAATAGAACCACCGCGCCGGCACCATCACCAGCGCGGGGAAGAGGATGAACAGCAGCAGCAGCACCAGTTGCGCGGCCAGGAAGGGCCACACGCCGCGGGTGACGTTTGCGAGGCTGGTGCGGCCCACCCCGGCCACCACGTTCAGCACGGTACCCACAGGCGGGGTGAGCAACCCGATGGCGTTGTTCATGATGAACAGCACGCCGAAGTAGACCGGGTCGATGCCGGCGGCCTTGACCAGGGGCATCAGCACGGGGGTCAGGATCAGCACGGTGGGCATGAAGTCCAGCGCCGTGCCCACCACCACCACCAGCGCCATCATCGCCAGCATCAGCAGGATCTTGTTGTCCATGAACGGCCGCATCAGCTCGGTCACCTGCGCCGGGATCTGCGCGATGGTGATCAGCCACGCCGACACCAGTGCGCAGGCCACGAGGAACATCACGGTGGCTGAGGTCTTGGCGGCCGACAGCATCAGCGCGGGCAGCTGCCGCCAGTGCAACTCCCGGTGGATCAGGCTGCCGACCATCAGTGAATAGACCACCGCCACCACGGCCGCTTCCGTGGGGGTGAAGACGCCGAACTTCATGCCGCCGATGATGAGCAGTGGCAGCAGCAAGGCCCACACGCCGCGGACGAGGGCTTGCCGTACCCGCCGGACCTCGAAGCGTTGCACTTGCACGGGCGGCGCGTCGCGTCGTGCGCACCACCACCAGGTGGCCCACAGCGCCATGCCCATCAGGATGCCGGGCACGATGCCGGCCAGAAAGAGCTTGGTGATGGACACCTGCGCCGCCACGCCGAAGACCACGAAGCCGATGGACGGCGGGATGATGGGGGCGATGATGCCGCCGGCCGCGATCAGCCCCGAGGAGCGGCCCACGTCGTAGCCGGCGCCGCGCATCAGCGGTATGAGCACGGCGGCCAGCGCCGCTGTGTCGGCCACGGCCGAGCCGGAGATGCTGGCCATGACCAGCGCCGCCAGGATGGCCACGTAGCCCAGGCCGCCGCGCAGGTGGCCCACCAGGGCCTGGGCCATGTCGATGATGCGCCGGGAGATGCCGCCCGCGTTCATCAGTTCGCCGGCCAGCATGAAGAAGGGCACCGCCATCAGTGGGTAGCTGTTGGTGCCCTCCAGCAGGTTCTGCGCCAGGATCTGCGTGTCGAAGCTGCCCAGGTGCACCATCAGCACGACGCCGCAGGCAAGCAGGGCGAAGGCAATGGGCATGCCCAGGGCCATGAAGCCCAGCAAGGAGGCGACGAACACGACGATGGTCATCGGCGCCTCACTCCGTGGACCCCGCTGCGGTACCGCGCAGCAGCTCCTCGTCGCTCATCCGCCCGGTCAGCTGGCGCCACAGCGAGTGCGCCAGCACCAGAGTCATGCCTACAGCGCACAGCAGCAGGGCGCTGAAGACGATGCCCATCGGGATGCCGGTGACGGGCGAGCGGTCGGTCATCGCCAGGCTCACCTGCTTCCAGGTGCCGTGGGCCAGCAGGGCGCAGCAGCCGAGCATCAGTGCATCGCTGGTGAAGCGGCACACCCGCCGGCCGCGTGGCGGCAGACGCTCCACCAGGCTGCTCATGCCCAGGTGCGCGCCGTCGTGCAGCGCCACCAGGGCACCCAGCAGCGTGAGCCACATGAAGATGAAGCGCGAGACCTCCTCAGAGAACACGAGCCCCGAGTTGAAGCCGTAGCGCAGCACCACGTTGCCGAAGACCAGCACCACCATCAGCCCGAGCAAGCCCACGAGCAGGCCTTCGAGCAGGCGGATGCCCAGGCGTGCCAGTGACTGCATGGTGGTTTGCCGTTCCCGTCAGGTGACCAGACCAGCTGGTCTTACTGCACCCCCTCGATCGCCTTGAGCACGGCGTCGCCGTTGCGCTCGACGAACAGCTTGCGCGTCTCGTCGCGCACGATGGCGCGGATGCCAGCCACGTCCGGGTTCTCCACCACCTGCATGCCCTTGGCCTTGAGCTCTGCAATCGCGCCGGCCTCGCCCTTGGCGTTCATGTCGCGCTGGAACTTCGCGGCGGCCAGCGCTTCCTCCAGCAGCACGGTCTGGTGCGCGGGATTCAGGCCGTCGAACTTGGCCTTGTTCATCACCACCACCAGCGCGGTGTAAGCGTGCCTGGTCAGCGACAGGTGCTTTTGTACCTCGTGCATCTTGGTGGCCAGCATCAAGGTGGGCGGGTTCTCATGCCCGTCCACGGCACCGGACTCCAGCGCCGGGAACACTTCTGCAAACGGCATGGGCTGCGGGCTCGCGCCCAGCAGCTGGAAGGCCTTGATGTGCGCTGGGTTGGGGGTGGTGCGCAGCTTCAGGCCCTTGATGTCGTCGGCCTTGGTCACGGCGCGCTTGCTGTTGGCCAGGCTGCGAAAGCCGATCTCCCAGAAGGCCAGGGCTTTCATCTGATGGGCCGACAACTCGTCCAGCAGCGAGCGGCCTACTGCGCCGTCCAGCACTTTGTAGACCTGCTGGGCGCTGGTGAACTGGTAGGGCAGGTCCAGTGCGTTGAGCTTGGGCGCCATGCCGGTGAAGAAGGGGTTGCCCGACATCGCGATGTCGATCGTGCCGCCGCGCACCCCCTGGATCATGGTGTTGTCGTTGCCCAGGCTGTTGTTCGGGAAGATCGCGATCTCCACCGCGCCGTTGGTGCGCGCCTTGACGCGGTTGGCGAATTGCACGGCGGCCTGGTGCTGCGAGTCAGCTTCGGGGTGGGCGTGACCGAAGCGCAGCTTGACGGTCTGGGCCTGCGCGGCGCCACAGGCCAGCACAACGGCGGCCAGCGTGCCGGCCAGGGTGGTGAGAAAGCGTTGGCGGTTCATGAGATGGGTCTCCTGGCGGTGTGTGTGTGATGACGGGGTGGGTGACGTGACAGTCACGGGGTGGTGACGCTGACCTGGGGTATCAGGGTGTGCGTGCCTGCGAAGGCGGACTTGTCAATCCAGCTTGATCTTCGCGTCGCGGATCAGCTTGCCGAAACGTTCGAACTCCTGGCGGTTGAGCTCGGCGAACTGCGCAGGGGTCATGGTCGAGGGCTCGCCGCCCAGGCCCTTGAGGCGGGCGTCCACCTCGGGCAGCTTGATCACGCGGGCCAGTTCGGCCTGCAGCCGGGCCACCACGTCGGGCGGGGTGCCTGCGGTGACGTACAGCGCATACCAGGTGCTCATGTCGGCACCTCGCACGCCGGCTTCGGCCAGCGTGGGCACATCCGGCAGCTGCGGCGAGCGCGCCGGGGTGGTCACCGCCAGCGGCTTGAACTTGCCGGCCTTGATCTGCGCCATGGCCGAGGAGGTCGTGTCGAACATCATCTGCACGCTGCCGCCGATGATGTCCAGGTGGGCCTGGCTGCTGCCCTTGTAGGGGATGTGCTGGCTCTTGGTGGCCGCGGCCATGTCGAAGGCCTCGCCGGCGATGTGCTGGGTGCTGCCCACGCCCGAGGAGGCGTACTTGAAGTCGCCGGGCTTGGCCTTCATCGCGGCCACGAGTTCGCCCACGTTCTTCACCGGCACCTGCGCGCCCACCACCAGCACGTTGGGCACGGTGACGATCAGGCCCACGGGCACCAGGTCCTTCAGGGGATCAAAGGCGAGTTTCAGCAGGTGCGGTGCGATGGCCTGGCCGGTGTTGGTGGCCACCAGCAGCGTGTGGCCGTCGGCCGGCGCCTTGGCGGTGATGTCCGCAGCGATGGTGTTGGACGCACCGGGTTTGTTCTCCACCACCCAGGTGCCCTTCAGGCCGTCGGCGAACTTTTCGGCCAGCATGCGGGCAATGATGTCGGTGCCCCCGCCCGGACCGGCGCCCACCATCAGCTTCACGGGCTTGGTGGGGTAGGCTGTCTG
>CAISJH010000284.1 GCA_903885585.1 uncultured beta proteobacterium | reverse complement strand
TGTCGCCAGGCTTCAGCGTCACCGGTGACGTGAGGTCACCCTGGGCCACGGCCCGCACCGCAGCTACTGCGGCATCAGGCTCCCCGCCCAGGCTGCGCATCAGGTGGCGTGAGATCAGCACCGCTATCAACAGTCCCATCAGCACGGTGATCACTGCCACCACCACCACCAGCCACTCGGTGGCTTCCCCCACCTTGAGCGCCGAGCTGGAGGCCGAACCCAACAACTCTTTCTGCCACTTACGCTGGTGCGTCACGGCCGCGAGGAAGGCATTGCGCGCAGGAATGATCTTGGACTCCAGCATGTCCACCGCAGCGTCAGTTTGCCCGCCCTTGATCAGCGGCAGGATCTCCCCGGCGGCGTTCCAGAAGAGGCCAGACGACCGGGTGATTTCCGCGAAGCGCTTGCGGCCCTCCTCGGTGCTGATGTTGCGCTCCAGCTCCTGGCTGATGCGGTCGGCCTCGGCCTTCAGGCGCAGGATCTCGGCGATCGTCTTAGTGCGCTTCTCGTCGGTGCGCATGAGCATGGCATGCCGCGTCTCCAGCGAGGCCCGGAAGATGGTGGTCTCCAGCACGGCAATGCGCTCGGTCTGCGGGATGAGGCTTTCGATGACCCGCTTCATCTCCAGGTCGACGCTGCGGATGTTGTTCCAGACGATCAGGCCCTCGATCAGCGTCACCAGGCTGATGAGTCCGAACGCGAGCATCAGTTTGCGAGACAGGGTCATGGTCTTCGATGGCATTCACGGGTCTCCGTTGGGGTGGGGAGCTCTCGTCCCACCCCTCGCTCCGGCAGGGGGCACGCCATCCCCACCCAGTGGGTCCCCGTCATCCTCCCAGACTGGAGCCCAGGCTGCCATCCAATAACCCTCGGCGCACGCAGCCCTTCTTCGGGTGTGCTCTTATCCAGAGGGCCGCACCCACGCCGTGCGGCTAGCAGTCGGGTTTGAAGCGCAGATCGTCGGTGTCGCTCAACGACCCAGCAACTGCCCCCCATCGACGGCCAGCGTCTGGCCAGTGACCCAACGGGCATGGTGAGAGGCCAGGAACAGGGCCACTTCGGCAATCTCGTCGGGTGTCCCCATGCGGCCGAAGGGGATGCCGCTGAGCACCTTGTCATACAACGGGTCGCTGGCCAGCCTGCGCCGCTCCCAGGTGCCGCCCGGAAACTCGATGGAGCCCGGCGCGATGCAGTTCACGCGGATGCCCTGCGGCGCCAGCATCGCCGCCTGGCTGGCGGTGTAGTGCATCATCGCTGCCTTCACGGCGCCGTAGGCGGGCGTGCGCGTGGAGGCCCGCAGGCCCGAGATGGAGGCGATGTGCAGGATGCTGCTGCCCGCCTGCCGGCCCAGCGCCGGCAACGCCGCGTGCGAGGCCCTGACCATGGCCATGACGTCCACCGCCAGGCCCGCGGCCCAGGCTGCCTCGTCGTCTCCGGCGCCAAAGCCCGAGGCGTTGTTCACCAGGATGTCGATGCCGCCCAGCGCCTGTTCGGCCTGCGCCACATAGCGGCCCACGGCCGGGCCGTCTGACAGGTCGCACACGCCCGCATGGGCGCCGGGGCAGAGCTCCTCGAGCGCCGCCCGTGTGTCCTCCAGGGCCTGCGCGCCGCGGGCGCAGACGGAGACTCTTGCGCCCGCGGCGGCAAACCCCAGGGCGATGGCCCGGCCGATTCCTCGACTGCCGCCCGCCACCACCACCTTGCGTCCTGAAAATTCGAATGGCATGTTGACCTTTCTTGCACCCCCGGGGCGCTTGCATGGTGATCATTGTGGACGGGCTGAGGTACCGCGTGGTGCCTCGCAAGCTTGCTCTCCAACACCACAGGAATTTCCATGCTTTTCGACCCGGTCCTCGTGCGTTCGCTGTCCCTGGCCAACCGAACCGTCATGAACCCCATGACGCGAAGCCGCGCCGTGCAGGCGGCCACCCCCAACGCCTTGATGGCCACCTACTACCAGCAGCGGGCCTCGGCCGGCCTCATCGTCACGGAGGGTACCTCGCCTTCGCCCAATGGCCTGGGCTATGCCCGCATCCCCGGGCTCTACAACGACCAGCAAGTCCAGGGCTGGAAGCTGGTGACCGACGCCGTGCACGCCCAGGGCAGCAAGATCGTGGTGCAGCTCATGCACACCGGCCGCGTGACGCACCAGGCCAACCTGCCGGCCGGCGCCCGGGTGCTCAGTGCGGTCAGTGGTGTGTGCCCGGGCCAGATGTGGACCGATGCCCAGGGCATGCAGCCTCACACCGAAGCCCAGGCCATGACCGAGGCCGAGATCGCGCACGCCGTGGAGGAATTCGCCCAGTCTTGCCGTCTGGCCATCGAGGCCGGCTTTGACGGGGTGGAACTGCACGCAGCCAACGGCTACCTGATCGAGCAGTTCCTCAACGCCAATGTCAACACCCGTACCGACGGCTACGGTGGCAGCATCGCCGGGCGCAACCGCTTTGCCCTCGAGGTGGCCCGGGCCGCTGCGCAGGCCATCGGTGCGCATCGGGTGGGCATCCGCCTGTCGCCTTACGGCGTATTCAACGGCACCGGTTCGTTCCCCGAACAGGACGAACAATTCAAGGCTTTGGTCCAAGGCTTGTCAGACCTGCAGCTGATGTACCTGCACGTGCTGGACCACTCCGCCATGGGCGCACCTGCCGTGCCGGCAATCCTGAAGGCCGAGTTGCGCAGCCTCTTCAAGGGACCGTTCGTCCTGGCCGGAGGCTTCGACCGCGACAGCGCCGAGCAGGCCTTGGTGGAAGGCCGCGCCGACCTCATCGGCTTTGGCCGCCCCTTCCTGGCCAACCCGGACCTGGTGGCGCGCATGAAGTCTGGCGCACCGCTGAACGCGCCCGACATGAGCACCTTCTATTCGGCCGACGCCACGGGCTACACCGACTACCCCACGATGGCCGGCTGAGCGCCTTCGCGTGCCCGATCAACCCATCCGGTCGATCTGCTCGTGCAGCAGCACGGTCTGGTCGGCCCAGTGGTTGGGGGTGTCGAAGCCGGGGAAGGCGATGGGAAAGGCGGGGTCGTTCCAGCGCTGGGCGATCCAGGCGCTGTGGCGCAGCAGGCGCAGGGTGCGCAGCGGCTCGATCAGGGCCAACTGCGCGTCGTCGAAGTCCATGAAGTCCTCGTAGCCGCGCAGCAGCGCATGCAACTGCCGCTGCCTGTCCTCGCCTTCCTGGCCGTCCAGAAACAGCCACAGATCTTGCATGGGCGGGCCGTTGCAGGCGTCGTCCAGGTCCACGAGATGCAGAGTCTCGTCGCGCTCGAGCAGGTTACCGCGGTGGGCGTCGCCATGCAGTCGGATGGCCGATCCGCCGGCCCGCTCGAAGGCGCGAACCACGCCGTCCACCGCCTTGCGAGCCGCACTTTCCCAGCGCGGGGCCAGGGCCGGGTCCACCACCTGCAGTGCGAGCAGCGTGTCGATGGCCTGCAGGCCGAGTGAGGGCGAGAGCGTGAGCCGGTGCTTGAAGGGCCGGGCTGCGCCCACGGCATGCACGCGCCCGATCAGCCGCCCCAGCCGCTCGAACGCTTCGGCCGACTCGATGTCGGGGTCGCGCCCGCCGAGCCAGGGGCTGACGCTGATACGGTGCGTGCCGCCTGTTGGCAGCGGCCAGTGCAGCAAGGTGGCGCCCGGCCCGCTGATCATGGCGTGGGCCGGTCCCGGCGGCAGCAACTGCAGACGCAGCGGGGGCATCACCGCCACCTCGGCCTCGGTCAACTCCAGCGCGAAGTCATGCTCCTCATGAATCTGCGCATCGCTCCAGCGGCCGGGGCGGTAGAACTTGGCCACCACGGCGCCGCCGTCCTCCAGCATGAGGCGGAACACCCGGTTCTCGTAGGAGTTCAGCTGCAGGATGCGGCCGTCACCACGCAGCCCCACGGCGTCCAGCGCCTCGAGCACGGTGTCGGGGGTCAGCTGGCTGTAGCCGTTGTCGGCAGCCTGGTCGGTGTGGGTCTCGTCAAGGCTGGGGTTGGTGGGGGAGGGGTTCATGCGTTGGGTCCTGGCGGCTATACTACGAGGCTTTTCCCGAAAACGGCGGGGAGAAGAACGCTGACCTGAGAGGCCGCCCGCAGTACATCCCCTGCGGACACACAAGCGGCGCCGAAGGCGCGGGGCACGCAAGTGCATCAACAGCCGGAATCCGGTGTGCCCGGCTCGTTTCGAGCTCCACACCTTTTGGAAGACCCTCATGAAGACCTTCAGCGCCAAGCCGGCCGAAGTGGTGCACGAGTGGTTTGTGATTGACGCCACCGACAAGGTGCTCGGACGTGTTGCCAGCGAAGTGGCACTCCGTTTGCGCGGCAAGCACAAGGCCATCTACACGCCCCACGTCGACACCGGCGATTTCATCGTCATCGTCAACGCCGACAAGATCCGCGTCACCGGCACCAAGGCCACCGACAAGATCTACTACCGGCACTCGGGCTACCCCGGCGGCATCTACGCCACCGCCTTCAAGGACATGCAGGCCAAGCATCCCGGCCGCGCTATCGAGAAGGCCGTCAAGGGCATGCTGCCCAAGGGCCCGCTGGGCTACGCGATGATCAAGAAGCTGAAGGTGTACGCCGGTGCCACGCACCCGCACACCGCCCAGCAACCCAAACCGCTCGAGATCTGAGGACGGCCATGATCGGACAATGGAATTACGGCACCGGCCGCCGCAAGTCGTCGGTTGCCCGCGTGTTCATCAAGAAGGGTTCTGGCGTCATCGAGGTCAACGGCAAGCCGCTGGACCAGTATTTCGGTCGCCAGACCTCCATCATGATCGTCCAGCAGCCCTTGCTGCTGACGGCCAACGCCCAGTCGTTTGACATCAAGGTCAACGTCCACGGCGGCGGCGAGTCCGGCCAGGCCGGTGCGGTGCGTCACGGCATCACCCGCGCTCTGATCGACTACGACGCGGCGCTCAAGCCCGAGCTCAGCCGTGCCGGCTTCGTGACGCGTGACGCGCGTGAAGTCGAGCGTAAGAAGGTCGGTCTGCACGGCGCGCGTCGCCGGAAGCAGTTCAGCAAGCGCTGATCCCGCAGGCACGGGGCTGGCGCCCTGTGCCGGCTCCACCATGCGCTGGAAGTTGTGGCGCCGCCGCTTGTCGGTGAGTGCCCCTCGGATGATTGTTCGCAGCCACCTGCCCTGGCCATTGCGCTGGGCGGTGGCTGCTGTCGTTCTGGGGTTCTCGGCCGCCATCGCGCTGTGGGCTTTCGAGTTCGGCAAGGACATCGCCGGGCTGGACCGCGATGCCAAGGCCCAGGCCGCGCAGTTGCAGGCCGAGGTGCAGCGCCTGCGTGCCGAGAACGAACGGGCGCTGGCGGTGGCCCACACCGCAGAGAGCCTGCTGAAGGCCGAGCGGGCGTCGCAGGAGCGGCTGGCGCAGGCCGTGCAGCAACTGGAGGAGGAGGCTCGCTCCCTGAAAGCCGATCTGGGCTTCTTCGAGCGCCTGATTCCTGCTGCAGGCCCTGGTTTGCAGGTGCGCGGCCTCCAGGCGCAGGCCAAGGCACCGGGGCAACTGCGCTACCAGATGTTGGTCATGCACAGCGCCCGGGCGCCTGCCGAGTTCTCCGGTCGATACGAGCTGATGTTGTCCGGATCACTTGCAGGCCGCCCGTGGAGCATGCCGGCCGCGGGTGGTGCGAAGGACATGAAGCTCAAGCAGTACCTGCGGGTCGAGGGGCTGATCGACCATCCCCCGCAGGCCGTGATAAAAAGCTTGCAAGTGAGGGTCCTGGACGAGACGGGTGCGGTCAAGGCGACGCAGTCCGTTGCGTTGTGAGCCCCCAAGAGCCGGGTCGTGCCCGGCCCGGCCTCCAGAGGGGATGTAAGAAAACTTGGGAGCTGCCCAGCGTTTTCTTGTGAAGGGTTGGAGAATCAGATGATGCAGTTCGGCCGCCGCAAGTCCCCGCCCATCCGCAGCCTCATCGGTGAAGGCACGGTGGTGCATGGGCCTATCCATTTCAGCGACGGCCTGCGCATCGACGGTGAGGTGCAGGGCGATGTCCTGGCTTCTTCCGAAGGCCAGGCCCTGTTGGTCGTCAGCGACAAAGCCAAGGTCACGGGCATGGTCAAAGCCGCGCATGTGATCATCAACGGGCAAGTGGTCGGTCCGGTGGAGGCCAGCGTCATGCTGGAATTGCAGCCCCTGGCGCGCGTCACGGGTCAGGTTCGCTACGAACTGCTGGAGATGCACCCCGGCGCGCTGATTGACGGTGAGTTGCGGCCGTTGAAGAATGTGGAAAAGCCCGCGTTGAAACTCGCGGCATCGAATGAACATTGAATGCTGAACACAAAGGACAGTCATGAACGCCCTTGCTGAACCCCTGACCCCCGCCGCCGACGAGATGCCGGTCCCCCTGATCTTCACCGACAGCGCCGCGGCCAAGGTGGCCGATCTGGTGGCCGAAGAAGGCAACCCCGAATTGAAGTTGCGTGTGTTCGTCCAAGGTGGCGGATGCTCGGGCTTCCAGTACGGTTTCACCTTCGACGAGGTCGTCAACGAAGACGACACGCCGATGACGAAGAACGGCGTGACCCTGCTCATCGACGCGATGAGCCTGCAGTACCTGATGGGCGCCGAGATCGACTACAAGGAAGACCTGCAGGGCGCGCAGTTCGTGATCAAGAACCCGAACGCCACCACCACCTGCGGCTGCGGTTCGTCGTTCTCGGTCTGAGTTTCAGGCCGGGTACCAGGCACCCAGTACGCGGGGGCCCTGCGCGCCCGTGACTGCGGGCAGGTTGCCGGCCTGCCTATGTACAAACGCCCGCGCGAGCCAGGCGAAGGCCAAGGCTTCCACCTGATCGGGCGGAACCCCCTCGCTGGCCGTGGAGCGCACCTGAACGCCTGGCAACTGCGCGCCCAGACGGTCCATCAGGTGCCCGTTGTAGGCACCGCCCCCGCACACCAGGAGTGTTTGCGTCTGGGGTGCATGCCGGCGCAATGCCGTGACGGCACATCGGGCCGTGAGCTCGGTCAGCGTGGCCTGCACATCCTGGGGTGAGGGGCCGACTGCGGCCCCCCCGCTGGTTGATTGAAGGGCGTTCTCCACCCAGGACAGGTGCAGCAGGTCGCGGCCCGTGCTCTTGGGCGGGGCCTTTTCAAAGAAGGGCTCCTGCAACATTTCGTGCAGCAGCGCGGTATTCACCTGTCCGCTTGCAGCCCACTGTCCATCATCATCGTAGGGTCTGCCGGTGTGGCGCTCGCACCAGCCGTCCATCAAGGCATTGCCCGGGCCACAGTCGAACCCGCTCACCGTGCCGTCGGCCGGCAGCAGCGTCAGGTTGGCAATGCCGCCGATGTTCAATACGGCCACATGCTGACCTGGGCGGCCAAACAGGCCCGCGTGGAAAGCCGGCACGAGTGGTGCGCCCTGGCCGCCCGCGGCCAGATCGCGGCTGCGCAGATCGCAGACGGTGGCGACGCCCGTCAGTTCGGCCAGCAGGGCTCCATTGAGAAGCTGCGCCGTGTAGCCGACACCGTCAAACTCCAATGGCCGGTGTCTGACGGTCTGACCGTGTGCCCCGATGGCGTTGATCGCGTCCGGTCTGAGTTGGGTGGTGTGCAACAACTGCTTCACCACGCTGGCGTAGCGGCGTGACACCTCACTGGCTGCCAGCGCAGCGCGGTGCAGTTCATTGGGCCCCGCCGTGTTCAGCGCCAGGAGTTCAGCGCGCCAGTCGGCGGCATAGGGCTGGTGTGCGTGGGCCAGCACCCGCGGCTGTGTGCTCGACCAGTCGGCCACCACCCCGTCCACCCCGTCCAGCGAGGTGCCTGACATCAACCCGATGAACAGCGCCATGCAGGCGGCGCCGGACGCCTTACTCGAAGACCGGGCGCGAGCCGACGGTCTCGGCGAGGTCCAGCTTGACCTGAACGGTTTGGGCCCACTCGGCAAAGCGCGGCCGCGAGGCTGGGTCGAGCGGAACACTCTCCGAGGCCTTGGCGATCTTGAGCGGGTCCTGGTGGATACCACCGACGCGGAACTCGAAATGCAGATGCGGTCCGGTGGCCCATCCGGTGGCGCCGACGGCACCCAGACGCTGGCCCTGGTCCAGGCGTTGCCCCTTGCGCACGTCGATCCGGCTGAGGTGGGCGTAAACGGTGACACGGTCGCTGCCGTGGCGCACGTGCACCACGTTGCCATAGCCGTTCTGCCAGCCAGCAAACTCCACCACGCCGTCGCCCACCACGCGCACGGGTGTGCCGGTGGGAGCACCGTAGTCCACGCCGAGATGCGCGCGCATGCGCTGCAGGATGGGGTGCATCCGCATGGCAAAGCCCGATGTCACGCGCGAGAACTCCATCGGGCTGGCCAGGAAGGCGCGCTTACGGCTGCGGCCGCTGGGGTCGAAATACGAACCCTTGCCCCCAGTCTCGAACCAGATGGCCTGGTGGGTCTTGCCGCCGTTGATGAACTCTGCCGCCAGCACACGCCCGGCACCCTGGTTCCAGGGCACGG
>CAISJH010000283.1 GCA_903885585.1 uncultured beta proteobacterium | reverse complement strand
GACCGGGCTCAAACAGGGGCCAGATCCGTGATGTGAAACAGAATGCCGCGGCCGTTGCGGGCGGGTGCCAGGAAACCAGAGCACGTCAGCGCCGAACCCAGTGGCAAGGCAGCCACCTTTGACACCATCGAACCCATCACCAGAGCACGCATCTCCAGTGCCACCTTGCGGGCTTGTCCTTCGTGCGACACCTCCGACTCGTGCTGCAGTTGCAGATCGAGCGCCGGCAGACCGGCAGGTGTGTAGCGAAGGGCGCCCCGCTCGGCCAACGATGCTTGCAAAACCAGACGGTTCAAGATGACATCGCCAACCAGGTTGCAACCGCAGCCGCCGCTTTAGCCTTCAGGCCTGTGCCTCCTGGGCTTGCTTGCGGGACTCCTCGCGCTCGACCACCTTCATCATGATGGAAGGAGACGTCTCGGCCTTGGACTTGGCCACAGTCAGGTGGCGCAGCACGGCGTCGTTGAAACGGAAGCCCGTTTCCAACTCCGTCAGGGTCTCGTGGCCGCACTCGATGTTGAGGCAGAGGTAGTGAGCCTTGGCGAGCTTCTGGATCAGATAGGCCAACTGACGCCGACCCCAGTCCTCGACCCTGTGCACCTTGCCGCCGGCATTGGTGATGAGGGTCTTGTAACGCTCCAGCATCGCTGGAACCTGCTCGCTCTGATCCGGGTGGATCAACAGAACGATCTCATAGTGACGCATGAACACTCCTTGTGGGTTCCGTGAAAGGAAGCTGCCCCGAACGCGTCGAATCACACGGGTGCAGCAAGGCGAAAAGCCCACGATTGTAGGCGCAAAAAGCACAACGCCCCCCAGAGCGAACTGGAGGGCGTTGGAAAGGTTGCGCGAAGTGCCGGCCGCCCGAGGGGCGAACCGGCCTGCGCGAGTGGAGGTCAGACCACCATCAAGCCTTGGAAGGCTTCAGATTCGGGTAGCGCACATGCTCCACCAGTTCCTGGATCTCGGCCTTGGGAGCCGGGGTCAGCAGGCTGACGATGATGATCACCGCAAAGCCCAGCGGCACACCGAACACACCTGCGGCGATGGGCTGCATGCCCCACCAGGTGTTGTCAGCGATCGGCGAGGTCACGTTGAACAGGCCGCGCATCCAGGGCTGAGTGGTGGCCATGTAGTAGAACGTGATCACCGTGCCGGAGATCATGCCCAGAACAGCACCCCACTTGGTGGCACGCTTCCAGAAAATGCCGAGCACCAGCGCCGGGAAGAAGCCCGCCGCCGCCAGCGAGAAGGCCGCAGACACCAGGAACAGGATGTCAGCCACCTTCAGCGAGGCCACGTAGGCTGCCGCCAGAGCCACCACCAGCAACAAGATCTTGGAGATCATCACCCGGCGCGATGTGGACGCGTTGGGATCGATCATCTTGTAGTACAGGTCGTGGCTGAGCGCGTTGGCGATCGTCAGCAACAGGCCGTCAGCCGTGGACAGCGCAGCTGCCAAGCCACCGGCCGCCACCATGCCAGAAATCACGTAGGGCAAGCCTGCGATCTCTGGGGTGGCCAGCACGATGATGTCGCCGCCGATACGCATCTCACCCAGCTGGAAGATCCCGTCCTTGTTGATGTCCGAGATGGCCAGCAACGCCGGGTCCACCTTCGCCCAGGCACCCACCCAGGCCGGCAGCTTGTCAAACGGCGTGCCCACCAGGACGTTGAACACCTCGTACTTGACCAGCACGGCCAGCGCAGGCGCCGTGAAGTACAGCAAGAAGATGAAGAACAACGACCAGGTCACCGACTGGCGCGCTTCCTTCACCGACGGCGTGGTGTAGTAGCGCATCAGGATGTGCGGCAACGCGGCGGTACCCACCATCAAGCAGAACACCAGGCCCAGGAAGTTGCGGCGCGAGGTGTCGAAAGCGGCCTTGGCCTTTTCGTCACCGTTCGGGTCACCTGCAAACTGCTGTGCGTGGCGCGGCATGCCTGCCAGCGGGCCGGTCCGACCGTCGGCACCGGCCTTGGCAGCCGTCCAGGCCTTCTTGGCAGCCTCGTCGTTGGCGGGCACGGCGGCCAGTGCCTTCTCGGCGGCCTGCACCTCAGCCAACGGGGCGCTGGCGGCCTTCAGCTCTTCCACCTTCTTCTGAGCGGCAGCACGGTCGGCGGCCAGGGCAGCCGGCACGTCCTTCAGCTTGGCAGCCAGGGCGTCAGACTGCGCCTTGAAGATAGCGCGGACTTCCTGCTCCTTGGGGTCGGCGATGAGCTGCTTCTCACGCTCGCTCACCTTGGCCAACTGGGCACCGTAGATGGCTTGCGGAATGGGCACGCCCGTTTGCTTCACCGACAGCCACACCACCGGGATCATGTAGGCAATGATCAGGATGATGTACTGCGCCACCTGCGTCCAGGTCACTGCGCGCATGCCGCCCAGGAACGAGCACACCAGGATGCCGCCCAGACCAACGAACACGCCGATCTCGAAGGCCAGGCCCGTCAGGCGCGTGGTGATCAGACCCACACCGTAGATCTGTGCCACCACGTACACGAACGACACCAGGATGGCGATCAGGATGCCCACGAAGCGAGCCGCGTTGCCCTCATAGCGGGCGCCGAGGAAGTCGGGAATCGTGAACTGACCGAACTTGCGCAGGTACGGCGCCAGGAACAGCGCCACCAGGCAGTAGCCACCCGTCCAGCCCATGATGAAGGCCAGACCACCATAGCCGGTGAGGTAGAGCGTGCCGGCCATGCCGATGAACGACGCAGCGCTCATCCAGTCAGCGCCAGTGGCCATGCCGTTGTACACGGCAGGCACGCGACGGCCAGCCACGTAGTACTCGGCCGCATCGTTGGTGCGGCTCATGATGCCGATGCCGGCATACAGCGCCACGGTGGCGATCAGGAACACGATGCCGATGGCACCGCGGCTCAAGCCCATCTGCTCGGCGATGGCCAGCACGATGACGAAGGCCAGGAAGCCCCCGGTGTACCAGCCGTAAATCTTGTTGAGGCCCTTCTTGAAGGCCGCATTGGCCTCCTTGTTGGAGACCCCCTCTTGGGTATCGAACGACAAGCCAGCCATGTCACTCCTCCTCGGCAACGCCGTGTTCTTGGTCCAGCTTGTTCATGTAGTAGGAGTAGTAGCCAATGATGACCAGGTAGATCACCAGCGAGCCCTGTGCACCCATCCAGAAACTGAACGGCCAACCGAAGAAATCAAAGTTGAGGTCGCGGGCATAGAACCCGACGACGAAAGTCACTACAAACCAGATGGCCAGCAGGATCGCCGTGATCCGCAGGTTCTTCTGCCAGTAGCGCTGGTGGTTCTCACTCACCTGCATAACAACACCCCTTTCATGAGGACTGAAACATCCGGCCCCTCTCGAACCGGCACACCACACGGACCCCGCGCGTCACCGCGCGAACCGCACCCTTCGGCCCTTAGGGCCACCTGCCTGGCCACCCGTCAAGGGGTGGCTGCACCGACCAGCAGCCCGGTCTCACGCTCCAGTTGCGCAGCGACCTTGGGCTCGAACCCCTTGAGATGGCGAATGATCTTCACCGCCTCTTCCGGGTTGTGACGATCGACATGAACCCGGGCCAGTTGGTACCAGCCGTAAGGGCTCATCGGTTGCAGTTCGGTGTTGCGCTTCAAGGCGGCCACCGCCTCGTCATAGCGCTCCAGGCGTATCAACACCAGGCCCTGGCCGTACCAGGCACGGTCCAGCTTGGGCGCCAGTTCGGTAGCGCGCACAAAGCTGGCCAGGGCTTCTTCGTAGCGCTCCAGGGACTCCAACAGGTACCCTCTGTTGAACCACGCATGGGCGTTGTCCTCGGCCACCTGGATCCAACGCTCGTTGTCAGCAAGCGCCTGGTCGAACCTGCCGGCCTGCGCGTGCAGGTGGGCGCGGCTGGACAGGCCGTAAGCGTCGTCGGGCCATCGCTGCAGCAGCTTGTCAAACACGGCCAGCGCCTGGGATTGGCGCCCCAGCACCAACCAGCCCATGGCCTGCCACTTCAGACTCAGGTATTCCAGGCGCATCACCGACACCCCGCCATGTTGGCTGCCATGCAGAGATTGATCTTCTCGAACGTGACCACCGCGTAGACGATCAGGAGAAGCAGGAAAGTCACCACAGGAACCTGGCGGTCGTCCACCTGCTTCGGCGTGATCCAACGCACGGGCAAGGTGAACGGCTTGGAGATGACCTGCAGCAAGCGGTAGAAGAAATTGCTGTCCCGCCGGGCTCCCGACAGGACAAACAACGCGCCCTGCCCTACCAACGCCAACAAGGCGATGTAGAGCACCAACTGGATGATGTTCAGGACATTCAACATACCGAGGGCCACTTTTTGGCCCCCGGCTTACGACCGACTGACTTTAGGGTCTTTGATCAGCGTCAACCCTGACAGGGGTTCCCCTAGGTAATACCCCTAATTGAAAGGTGGTCTATCAGGGTGTCAGGCCTGCCAAACGGTGCCAAGTGTCTACGACAGTGTCCGGGTTGAGCGAGATGGATACGATGCCCTCCTGGGCCAGCCAGTCGGCAAAGTCGGGGTGGTCGCTCGGCCCCTGGCCGCAAATACCCACGTACTTGCCGGTGGCGCGGCAGGCCGCGATGGCCCGGGAGATCATGGCCTTGACCGCCGGGTCACGCTCATCGAAGTCGTTGGCCAGCAACTCCAGGCCGGAGTCCCGGTCCAGGCCCAGCGTCAGCTGGGTCAGGTCGTTCGAGCCGATGGACATGCCATCGAAATGCTGCAGGAACTGGTCGGCCAGGATGGCGTTGCTTGGTACCTCACACATCATGATCAGGCGCAGGCCGTTCTGACCACGCTTGAGACCCCGCTCTGCAAGCATCTCGCCCACACGCTCGGCCTGACGCACGGTGCGCACGAAGGGCACCATCAGCTCCACGTTGGTCAGACCCATGTCATTGCGCACGCGCTTGACAGCCTCGCACTCCATGCCGAAGGCGTCACTGAATTCGCCGCTGATGTAGCGGCTGGCGCCACGGAAACCCAGCATGGGGTTCTCTTCGTCGGGCTCGTAGCGGGTACCGCCGATGAGCTTTCGATATTCGTTGCTCTTGAAGTCTGACAGGCGCACGATCACCGGTTTGGGCCAGAACGCCGCGGCAATGGTGGCCACGCCCTCGGAGAGCTTGTCCACATAAAAAGCGCGAGGCGATGCATGACCACGCGCCACGGACTCCACGGCCTTCTTCAGGTCCGCATCGACATTGGGATAGTCCAGGATGGCCTTGGGATGCACCCCGATGTTGTTGTTGATGATGAATTCGAGCCGCGCCAGTCCCACGCCAGAGTTGGGCATCTGGGCGAAGTCGAAGGCGAGTTGCGGGTTGCCGACGTTCATCATGATCTTGATGGGGCAGTACGGCATGTCGCCGCGACGCACCTCACGCACCTCGGTCTCGAGCAGGCCGTCGAAAACGTACCCGGTGTCACCCTCAGAGCACGCCACTGTGACCAGCAAACCTTCTTGGACCTTGTCGGTGGCATCGCCGCAGCCCACCACGGCGGGTATGCCCAGCTCGCGCGCAATGATGGCGGCGTGGCAGGTGCGCCCCCCGCGGTTGGTGACGATGGCGCTGGCCCGCTTCATCACCGGCTCCCAGTTGGGGTCCGTCATGTCGGTGACGAGTACGTCACCAGGCTGCACGCGGTCCATCTCGGCAATGGACTGCACGATGCGCACCGGCCCGGTGCCGATCTTCTGGCCGATGGCGCGCCCCTCGGCCAGGATGGTGCCCGTGCCCTTGAGGCTGTAGCGGTGCTCCACCTGCCCTGCGGACTGGCTCTTCACGGTCTCCGGTCGCGCCTGCAGGATGTAGAGCTTGCCATCCACGCCGTCCTTGCCCCACTCGATGTCCATGGGGCGGCCGTAGTGCTTCTCGATGATCAGCGCATAGCGCGCAAGCTCAACGATGTCGTCGTCTGCCAAAGAGTACCGGTTGCGCCACTCGGTGGTGGTGTCCACCGTCTTGACCAGACGGCCGCCGGGTACGCGCTCGGCCGCATCCACGAACTCCATGCGCACCAGCTTGGAGCCCAGCGCGCGGCGGATGATGGGGAACTTGCCGTTGCGCAAGGCGGGCTTGTGGACGTAGAACTCGTCAGGATTGACGGCCCCTTGCACGACTGTCTCACCCAGGCCGTAGCTGGAGGTGATGAACACCACATCCTCAAAGCCGCTCTCGGTATCGATGGTGAACATGACGCCGGCCGAGCCGAGGTCCGAGCGCACCATGCGCTGAACCCCGGCCGACAGGGCCACGCCGTCATGCGCAAAGCCCTTGTGGACGCGGTAGCTGATGGCGCGGTCGTTGTAGAGCGAGGCAAACACCTCCTTCATGCGGTGCAGCACGTCGTCGATGCCCACCACGTTCAGAAAGGTCTCCTGCTGCCCTGCAAAGGAGGCGTCCGGCAGATCTTCGGCGGTGGCGGAGGACCGCACCGCGAAGCTGCCTGAGCCGTCGGCGTCCAGACGTGCAAACTCCGTGCGGATCGCCGCCTCCAGGTCAGCCGGAAAGGGCGCGGCACTGACCCACCCGCGGATCTCCTCCCCGGCCTGCGCGAGGGCGCGCACGTCCTCGGTGTCCAGCGACGCCAGGCGCGCAGAGATGCGGTCCGACAGCCCGCCTTGCTGCAAGAACTGCCTGAAGGCCAGCGCGGTGGTGGCAAAACCGCCAGGCACGCGCACGCCCGAGGCAGCCAGTTGACTGATCATTTCGCCGAGGGAGGCGTTCTTACCGCCGACCGACTCGACGTCAGTCATCCTCAGATGTTCAAACGGCACGACCAGGGCGGTCGCCAGATTCGCGAGTGACATGGGAAAGCTCCGTGATGACAAGAATCGGGGGCTTTCGCGCGCAGCATCAAAGCGGGCCGCCAGCGTTCTGGCTGTTCTTGTGGGCGGCGGCCGGCGGGCATGGAGATGTGCGTGGTGCGCGAATCAACTGGGGATTGTAGGGAGTAATGCCTATGATCCTGACATTGCCGACTGTCAGGATTGAGCCATGCCCACACGCACCGTCTTCTTCGTCTCCGACGGCACCGGCATCACCGCCGAGACCTTCGGCAACTCGATCCTGGCGCAGTTTTCCGCCACCCCACGGCATGTGCGGCGGCCCTTCATCGACAGCGTGGACAAGGCTCAGGGGGTCCAGCAGGAGATCGAGGAAACCGCCGAGCGAGAGGGCAAGCGGCCCATCGTCTTCATCACCCTGGTCAACGACGAAGTGCGGCAGGTCATCGCCAGGCCCGACTCCAAAGGGCTGGTGTTGGACATGTTCAGAACCTTTGTCGAGCCGCTGGAAACTGAGTTCGGCGTCAAGAGCAACCACCGCGTGGGCCGGTTTTCAGACGCGGCCAAGAGCCAGGAGTACAACGACCGTATCGCGGCCATCAACTTCTCGCTGGCCCACGACGACGGGCAGTCGGCCCGCAACCTGGCCGAAGCCGACGTGATTCTGGTGGGCGTGAGCCGCTGCGGCAAGACCCCCACCAGCCTGTACCTGGCCATGCAACACGGGATCAAGGCCGCCAACTACCCGCTGATTCCCGAGGACTTCGAGCGTCATCGGCTGCCCGCTCCAGTGATGCCCTACAAGGCCAAGTGCTTTGGCCTGACCATCGACCCCGACAGGCTCTCGCAGGTGCGCCATGAGCGGCGGCCAGGCAGCGCCTACGCCTCGCTGCAGAACTGTCGCCAGGAGGTGCGGGCCGCGGAGTCGATGATGCGGCGCGAGGGCATCGGCTGGTTGTCGTCAACTCACAAGTCCATCGAAGAGATCGCCACCACCATCCTGCGGGACATCAGACCGGACCGGCTGATCTACTGAGTCTGATCTGCTGATTCCCCAACGGGGTCAACGGCGTCGGGCAGACTCGTACAGGCAGATGGCCGCAGCGGCGGCCACGTTCAACGACTCTTCACCCCCCGGCTGAGGGATGCGCACGCTGAGGGCGCAGAGCCGGAGAATCTCTTCGGCGACGCCCTGGCCCTCATGCCCCATGACCCAGACACAGGGCTCGGGGAGCGCCACCTGACCCAGCACGGCGTCGGCGTGTGAGCTGGTAGCCAGCCAGGGGGCCGGCGCTGCGGCTTGTCGCGCGGTTTGTGCTGAGCCTTGTACGCTCGCGCGAGTCTGCGGCGCAAGGCTGGAGACGTCCACCGACTCGCACAGCGTCAGGCCGAAGTGGGCTCCCATGCCGGCGCGCAGTACCTTGGGGGACCACAGCGCTGCAGTACCCGGGGTGGCCCAGACCTGACGCACACCCAGCGCGCTGGCAGATCTGAGGATGCTGCCCACGTTGCCCGGGTCTTGCAGCCTGTCCAGCAGCACAGCCGCCTCTGCAGGGCGTGGCACGTGGTCTGCCGGCAGGTCGGCCAGGAAGGCGATGCCGGCCGGCGAGGGCAAGGCGCTGACCTGCTCGAAGAGGCGGTCGCTCAACAGCTGCACCTCGTCGCCCGCCTGTACCAAGCCACGCAGTTCGGCGCGCTGCCTTGCGGACTCGGCCAGCACCACCAACTTCGGCCGGCCTCGCCTCTGGACGAAGGCGCTGCACAGGTGCTCGCCCTCTATGCAGATGACGCCTTCACGTCGGTAGGCGGCCGGCTCACCCAGCAGCCGCCGCAGACGCTGCACCAGCGGGTTGTCCCGAGAAGTGATCAAGGGGCGGTGCTGCACTGGCGAACGGGAGCGAAGCTGCGACGGTGGACGGGGCTCGGACCGTGCAAGCGCAGCGCCTGCAAGTGCTCGGCCGTGGGATAGCCCTTGTGGGTGGAGAAGCCGTATTGCGGGTACTGCTGGTGGATCTCCATGCACCAGGCGTCGCGCCGTACCTTGGCCACGATGGATGCAGCCGAGATGGCAGGCACCAGCGCGTCGCCTTTGACGATGGCCTGGGCGGGGACCGCCAGGGTGGGCAACCGGTTGCCATCCACCAGCACACGCGCCGGCTTCAAGCGCAGGTTCTGCACCGCACGGCTCATGGCGCGCAGAGTCGCCTGCAACACATTGACTTCATCGATCTCCTGGGGCGAGGCCCAGGCCACCTCCACGCAAAGCGCGCGAGCGCAGATCTCGTCGTGAAGCCGCTGACGCGCACGGGCCGTGAGGGCCTTGGAATCGGCCAAGCCGTGGACCGGCCTCTCATCGTCCAGGATCACGGCGGCGGCCACCACAGGTCCGGCCAACGGCCCACGACCGGCTTCGTCAACGCCTGCCACCAGCCCACTGACGTCCCACGCCAAGACCAGCTGCTCAGGCACCAAGGACTTCCGCGATGGCATCGGTGGCCCGGGTGGCGGTGTCACACCGCAGTTGGTGGTGCAGCTCGGTGAAACGCTGGTGCAACTCGTCGCGCCGCTGCGGCTGGTCCAGCCAGGCCTGGGCTTCCTGCGCCAGGCGTTGCGGCGTGCAGGCTTCCTGGATGAGCTCCGGCACCACGAAGGAGCGGCAAAGGATATTCGGCAGGCCCACCCAGGGCTGGTAGGCCATGCGCTTCATCAGCTGCCAGCTCAGCGGGTGCATGCGGTAGGCGATCACCATCGGTCGCTTGAACAGGGCGGCTTCCAAGGTGGCCGTACCGCTGGCGATCAACGTGAGGTCGCAAGCCGCCAGCGCCTCATGCGAACGACCAGGAAGGAGATGCAAGTCGCGAGGACCGTACTCTGCGGCCAGCGGGGCCAGCAGGCCGTCCAGCCCAGGGGCCACCGGCAAGACGAAGTGGAGTTCAGGACGACTGGCCTGCAGCAGACG